>CAVLCU010000043.1:6371-16755 GCA_963661545.1 Lachnospiraceae bacterium
ATTTCACGGGGGTAACAGAGCGCCTGGACCATCCTCCGGAATTCCCCCGGCAGCCCCAGGGAAAAGAGGCCATAAAGCATCCCATCGGGAGATTTGAGACCATAGAGCATCAGATGGTCCTTCATACCGATGAGGAGCTATAGGATAAAGGAAATCAATCAAGGAAGGAGAATCAGGTGATGAAAGAAAGGGCAGTGAAGAAAAAGATCATGTCCGCTATCCTTGCCATCGCTATGGTCTGGGGACTTCTCTACAACAATTACGGAATTCCCAGGGTGGCAGCAAAGGGAGAGACTTCAGGGACAAGCGGGGCGCCGACAGTGGTCAGCCTCTCGGCGCAGGTTATTTTGACCAAGACCGTGACCACAAGCATTCAGACCAGCTCCCAGCAGCTGGTGATCGATGGAGTGCCCCAGTATGAGAAGACAACCAAAGAGGAGGTGGTAAGGGACCAGGAGGGCAATCCTATACAGGATACCAATGAGGACGGAAGCCCAAAGACAGATGAAGAGGGGAATCCTGTTTATCAGACCCAGATGGTAGAAGTCGATGACCCGGAAAGGCCCATCTATGAGACGGAGGAGGTTGAGACGATAACCTATAGCCCTGAGCCCAGGGTTCTGCTCGACGGAGAAAAGGTGGAAGGACTTTCCTGTGTGACGGTGGCAGAAGGCGAGCAGTATCAGCTTAGCTACGACGGCATTGATTTCGGAATCTTTCTCTTTGAAGAAAGTGATTTTGGGTCTCCGGAAGCCACAGAGGAGAATGTTACTGTAGCAAAAGCAGAAAGCCAGATAAGAGAGGTTGCTATTGAGGGGGAGGAGATCCCTGAGGTAGAACTCTATGCCAATGGGGAAGACAGTCAGACGGTTTCTGCCCTGACAGCAACCTACGGAAGCTTGAAATTCTCCACCAGTGATGAGACCATGGTGAAAGCCGAGAATGGCAAGGTATCCTCCTGTGGGCTGGCAAGGGAAAGCTTAGAGAACCTGACGGTATGGGCCTGCATCGAGGGATCCGGCGGTACCTGTTATGCTTTGAAGGAATATCAGGTCAAGCTGACGCCCCCCTCCATAGAGGACATTTCTTTGGATGAGGTCCGGGCATCTGCCGAGGATAAGAAGGCCATACAGGAGTCGGAGACCGGGAACTGGTATACCAACGATCCCAATCCCACCCTTATCCTGTCTTATACCGGACAGGGTGTCAGCAAAGCCATGTTTGCCGGAGAAGGCCTTGATGGGGACCATATTGTGGTTACACCGACAGGGCAGGGAAGCGGCAAGGTAGAGGTTCCCTACCAGACTATCTCTGACAATAAAGCATATAGTCTCCGGTATTCCCAGGACTTTGATCCGGAGGAAACCGAGGTCGCAAGCTTCTTCCTGGATACCCAGGGACCGGTCGTATCGGATGTCAAGTTGGAGGAAACAGGAAGAGGCCCGGGCAAGAAGATTACAGTGACAGCCAAGGTGACAGATGCGGGTCTTGGGGTGGATGCAGATACCGTGTTGGCATCTTTTGAGAATCTCTCGGAGGAAACCTCTTCCCAGAAGATGATCTATGAGGCAGCCTCTGCCACCTATACCCGGAAGGTGGAGGGACGGAAATACTCTGGACGTCAGGCCTTTGTCACCGCCCAGGATCTTTTGGGCAATTCGACTACATCCGGCTCTGGGGATGCCTCTCAGCCGGAGGTTCAGATCAGCCTAGAGGATGTGGAGGGAGACTACTCTACGAAGGATCTCTCTGTCACGGTAACTGCCGCCTATGGCAATTATCCATTCCGAGAGCTCAAGGTAGAGGTAACTGCCGGGAAGAAAAAGGAAACTTATGTCATCCCCCAGAAGGATCTTGTCTATGACCAAGCATCCGGAACCTATGGGACAAGCTTCCTCCTGTCGGATCAGGAGCTGGCTTCGGGGGGAATCGGTAATCTGACCGATCAAATCACAGAAATCAAAGCAATTTTGCAAGTCCAAAAGCAGGGGAGTAAGCTGGAGGTAAGCGATCTGGCAAGTCCTAATGTCATCATCGATACCCAGGCTCCCAGGATTCGCCTGGCCACCAGTGGGGATCTCTATGAGAAGGAAATGGATGCAGGGCAGACAAGTCAGATCTTTGTCAAGGGTCAATCCCAGGACCAGGCCTATGCCCAGACCATTACCCTGACGGTGACGGATGTGAATTTTGATGGGAAGGCATATGCCCAGAAGCTGGAGGAGATGAAGACCTCAGAGGCCTTGCAGGACAAGCTTCTGGAGGTATCCATGTCCCCGCAAGCAGAAGAGCATGTCCACACCTATGGGCTTACCTTCGCAGGAAAGGTTGACCAGGTAACGGCCATAGAGGCTACCCTTCCGGCCATTGCAGATCTGGCAGGCAATGTCCTGGCAGGGGCTGAAAAACTGGAATTAGAGGGAAAGGTGGGTGGTCAGGATACCGCCTATTCGGTGGGAAGCATCGTGGATGGCAAGCCAGGCATGACCTTCTACCTGGATGCCCAGGCTCCCTATGGAACGGAGGAATTACCGGAATTCCAGATTGAGACCTCCGGCGATTTCTATGCAACCGAGGAAAATGGAGTAAAGACCTTCTACAATTCCACCCAGGACCCGGCAGCCATCCAGGTAGATGTTTCGCTTACGGACGGCCAGGGCGTGGGCATAGAGAAGGTGGAATATTGGCTGGTTGGTGCACAGGATGCCATTGCCGTTTCGGAGGGGGATAGTCTGCCCGCCGGGGAGGATGAGGCAAAAGAAGTGGCTTATGATAGTGCCGCACAAAAGGCCAGCTTCCGTCTGAATCTTCAAAATGAGGCAGAAGTCAAGGACATTCAGCTCTGGGTAAAGGCGACAGACAGAGCCGGCAACAGCCGAAGGGTTTTTGTAACCTTCCATGTGGATACCAGAGCTCCCCAGATCAGTCTGCAGACCTCGGGTGATCCTGTGAATTGGGACGATACCTATAGCTATTATAACAAGGAATTGACCTATACCTTCGATATTACCGATCAGGAGATTGCCAGGGTAGAGGGAACCTATACCTACCTGGAGAGGGATACCAAGACTGGAGCGTATCGCTATGAGGGAACAGGGCATAGTGAGAAGATGACCCTGTCTCAGGAGGAAGGCAAGACAAAGGCAGCTGCCAGCTTTACCCTGAAGGATGGCCAGATTTTGGTCAGCTATCAGCTAACCGTCTATGATCAGGCAGGCCAGACCATAGGAATCGATGAAGCCATCAATGTCCACAGAAGTATGCAGGAGCAGGAATTTGAGAAAAAGCTTGTGGTAGATGAGACGGATCCGGTATTTACCATCAAGCAATCGAACCGGACAGCCGATGGAAGCAAGGAAGGGGTGGATTATTATCAGGAGGAAGTGACCTTTGAAGTTACCATCTCGGATATTAATCTGCAGGATGCCTCTCTTGTGACCAACCTGGAGGAATCCGGCCTGGAATTTACTACCCAGGATGGCGTGACCTATACCGGAAGCTTTACCCTGGATGATCCCTCCGCCAATCCTTTGACAGAAGGGGATCTTCTCTCTTCTTTGAAGGCAGTAGTGCAGGATAAGGCACTGCGGACGGTGACCTCGGAGACCTTGACGGACCAAACCAACCTTGACCTGCAGATCCAGGGAAGGGAGATCACCAAGGGGGAGGACTCCCGGAATATCTGTATTGATAAGGTAGATCCTAAGATTACCATAAGTGCTCCAAGGGCAGAGGCCAGCAGCAATTCCCAGGGAACCACCTATTATTACAAGAATGCCCAGCAGATTCAGGTAGTCGTGGAGGATATCCACCTGAAGGATCAAAGTGTCACCTACCAGCTGCAGGGAGAAGAGAAAATCCTGGCCTTGCAGGAGGTGGAGGGTACTCCGGGCAGATATGAGGGCACCCTTGACCTGCCCGATGGCACCATGGTTTCCCAACTGGCGGTGACCGCAGAAGATTATGGAGCCAGAAGCAGTCAGGATACCAGCTGCAGTGACAAGGTCTATATCGTCGATACCAGCAAGCCCTCCCTGACTGTGTCTGTGACGGGCAGGGGAATTGCCGGCTACTTTACCAACAGGGGCAGCGTCTATATTCGATTTGCTGATCCGGCTACCGGAGAGAGCGGTCAGTGGTCCGGGGCTTCCGGCAAGAATGTGACCTTGACCGTGACAGCCACAGATAAGAACCTGGAAACGGAGGCCAAGGCAAAAGCAGCCGGGAAGAAGTATGCTCAGTCCTATTTTGTGGGCAACAATCTGTCCGATGGCATTGCCTGGGAAGGAAAGCTTGGGGTCAATGTGGATGCCAGCCTTACCTATACCAAGGCTGTCCAGGTACCGGCGGACTCCACGGGAACCATCCGTATCGACCTGAATATCCAGGATCTGGCAGGCAATCAGGCAGAGACCTTTGTGGATCAGATGGCAACAGGGGCATTTGCCCTGGATAAAGCCACCGGCCGGCTGACGGGCCGCATTACGGCGGATCAATCCAGACCCTCCAGCACTCAGACGGAGCGTCAGGCGCCGGTGATTAACATGCAGCCCAATCAGGGAGCCGCAGGGGAGGTGACCAACTCCGCCGGCCGAGCCGTGAAGCTGTATGGGGGCAGTATGTCCTATTCCATGAACATCTATGACCCCATTTATACCGATGGAGATACCCAGCTCTATTCCGGCCTGGCCTCGGTAAAGTGGACCGTGGAATCGGATCAGGCAGGCCTGATTTCCACATCCGGCAACAACAATACCTATGACGGCTCCCAGTCTGTCAGCCTCCAGGTACCGGTTTCCATCCAGGGCATCGGCGAGACCAATAATATCACCATCACCGTAACCGCGACAGACAAGGCAGGCAATGAGACCACCTACAGGGAATATCTGGCTATCGACAACCAGGCTCCCCGGGTGACCCTTACTTATGACAACAACAGTGTATTAAACGGCAGGTACTTCAAGGCAGATCGGAATCTGACCATCCAGGTGGAGGATCTGAACTTTGACAGCTCCCGAACCTCTGTGAATACCCAGGTGGGCATGTCCGGCTGGAGCCAAAGCGGCAATGTCTATACCGCCCGGATCAGCTACAATAGGGATGGAGATTATACTTTTGAGATGGCCAGCGCCGACAAGGCCAACAATGGGGCGACCATTGATTATACCAGGGGAGGAGCCAATGCAGTACCCCAGTCCTTTACTGTGGATAAGACGGCTCCGGTGATCCAGGTAAGCTTTGACAACACGGATGTGAGAAATGGCAAATACTACAAGGCCAACCGGATTGCGACGGTATCTGTTCAGGAGCACAATTTCAATGCGAGTCAGGTAGAGGCGGCGGTAACAGCCAGCCTGGACGGCCAGGGCATTGGGGTTCCCTCCCTGGGAGGCTTCTCCGATTCCGGAGACAGCCATAGGGCTTCTATCCCCTTCCAGACCGATGGGGATTATACCATTACCGTGAATTATACCGACCTGGCGGGCAATCCGGCTCAGACCGTGACGGTATCCGAATTTACCATTGACAAGACTCTGCCCACCGCCCAGATCACCAACGTGGAGAATGGATCCGCCTATACCGGCGCCATTTCCCCCACCATCCTTCTGCAGGATGTGAACTTCGATCCTAACGGCTACAGCATCCAATGGAATGTAACCAAGATTAAGGGTACCAGCAGCCTGAGTGCTGCGGATCATGGGGTAGTGGCAAGCCTGCCCCACGGCGTGACCTTCAGCCTTAACAATCTGGAGGAGCTGGCAGAAAATGACGGGATCTATCTTTTGTCCGCCACTGTAACCGACCTGGCGGGAAATACCTTTACCACAGGGGACGTGGTCTATAGTGTCAACCGTTTCGGATCCGTTTATACCGCTTACGATGAGGCCACCCGTCTCCTCCTGGAACAGGGATATACCAATGGAGCCCAGGTATTGAAATTCCTAGAGACCAACCCCAATAAGCTGCAGTCTCATTCTATTACCGTCTCCGTTAACGGTTCTACCAAGACCCTGAAAGAGGGCAAGGATTATGAGGTCAAGCTCTTAAGCTCTGGAGGCTGGCAGCAATATCTCTATACCATTCTGGAATCTGCCTTCCTGGATGACAAGGGAGAACCCATCCAGGGCAAATACGAGATTACCATCCTCAGTGAGGATGAGGCCGGCAATGAGAATTCCAACCGAACCAACGTCCAGGGCAATGCCATGGCGGTCTCCTATACCATTGACAAGGAGGGGGCAAGCGGTTATATCGATGTATCCGGCCTGAAGGAAGGAAAGGACTCTATCACGGCAGCCCAGACAGAGATTACGGTGCATTGGGAAGACAACAATGGAATGTCCAAGGTGGAGATCTATGTAAATGGACAGCTCTATAAGACCCTGGAGGGTGAGGAGCTGGCCGCAGCCGACGGTTCCTATACCTTTACCCTGGAGGAGTCCCAGGAGGTACAGAGTGTCTATGCCATCCTGACGGATGTGGCAGGCAATGAGACAACACTGGAGGAGGTATCCTTCTATCTGAACTCCAGCTCCTTCCAGCAGTTCCTGCATAATAAGCCACTCTTCTACGGAAGCCTGGCAGCCCTCCTGGCAGCAGCGGGTCTGATCCTTATCCTGCTGTTCCGGAAAAGGAAAAAAGACCAGGAAAAGACGGCATAAGAGACAGAAGCATCACACACCCCCGGTATGACCTGCCGGGGGTGTTTCACAAAACCGGGAAGGGAGGAAGGACAGGTGCTCAGGGAGAATCAGATTCTGCATCAGACCTACCAGATCCTGCGTCAGATCGGCAAGGGGGGAGCCAGCATCGTTTATCTGGCCTATCACCTGCGGCTGCAGAAATATGTGGTGGTCAAGCAATACCAGGTCTATGGAACGCCGGAGTCTCTGCGCCGGGAGGCAGATATCCTCAAGAACCTGCATCATTCTTACCTGCCCCAGGTCTATGATTTTATCTGGGATGGTTTTTCTGTCTATACGGTCATGGATTATGTGGAAGGGAGGGATCTGAAGGAGCTGTACGCGCAGCGCAAGAGCTTCCGGGCAGAGGATCTGATCCGCTGGTTTCGCCAGCTGACGGAGGTTCTGCTCTATCTGCATGGTCAGGATCCTCCTGTGATCCACAGTGATATCAAACCCTCCAATATTATCCTGACCCCGGAAAATAATGTAGTTCTCATTGATTTCAATATCTCCCTCCGACCGCAGCCGGGGACGGTCATCGGCCTGAGTACCAGCTTTGCCTCTCCGGAGCAGATCGCCCTGTCTCAACAGATCATGACGGGAGAAGGAACCAGTCAGACCCTGGATGGCCGAAGTGATATCTATTCCCTGGGGGCCACCTTTTATTTCCTCATGAGCGGCCGCCAGCCCTCCGTTTTCTACGGAACCAAACCCCTGCGGGAGCTCCAGACCCCCTATCCGGACTATTTCTGTGAAGTCATAGACAAGGCCATGCGGGCGAATCCCGAAGACCGGTATCCGGATGCAGATCAGTTAAAGAAAGCCTTATTCCGTATGCGGCGGAGGGAGGCGGGATTTCTAAGGAGAATGACCCTGGTAGGCTCGGCCATTCTTCTGGCAGCCCTTTTGTTGACCCTGGGTATCTATCAGGGAATCCGAAAGGCCAGAATAGAAGAAAAAAACCGCTTTAAGGAAGCCTACAACACCTGTATGCAAGTTATCCATACCCAGGAGGCCGGCCAGATTGTTTCGGCCTGTCTGAACTTCCTCAATGAGCAGGATGCCTATCTGGATCAGGAGCCGCAGTGGAAGGGAAATATTCTGATAGGGCTGGGACAGGCCTACCTGGATCAGGCCAACTATGGGGATGCCAAGGATAGCTTTGCCCAGGCGATGACCTGCTTCGACAGCCAGGATCCGGAGCTGCTGGAGTGCTATATCGGAGCTATGCGGACGGCTATCGCCCAGGGAGAGCAGGGACAGGCTCGCTATCTCCTGATCCAGGCGGAGACGGCCGGGGCCTCCCAGGAGGCTCTTTTGCTCCTGCAGGTCCAGCTGGATGCCATCTGCGGCCAAGAGGAGGCCTGTCTGGATGGAGTCCTGGAATTGAGGGCAATGACGGAGGATCCGGATCTTCTGGCCAGGGCAGACCTGGCGGCAGCGGAGGTCTGCAGGGATTCGACCCAAAAACTGGCCTGGTATGGGGAGGCAGCAGACCAGGCAGGCAGCCGGACCGACCTTCTGCGTCAGATCGGCCATGAAGTCCTGACCCTGGCTATTGACAGCAGCTGGGAGGGACAGACAGAGAGCAGAGGGGAAGCTTTGGAATTGGCGGCGGAGACCTACCGTAAGTTGATCCTCCTGGGAGCAGGGGGGATCAACGATTATCTGAACCGGATCTGCGCCCTGCGGCTTGATGGCCAGTACGAGGAGAGTCTGCAGACCCTGCAGGAGCTGGAGGACTCTTCCTGGGAGGTGGATTCCGGTATCCTCTGGCTGCAAAAGGCCTTTATCTACAGCGAAAAGGGGGATACCGTCCGGGCTATGGAGGCTCTGCGCCAGGCCAGGAAGCTGGTTCAGAAGTCAGAGGTGACAGAAGAGGAATGGAGGGAGTTGAACCGCCTGGTTCAGAAGTATGATTTGGATGAATAGACCTGGATTGCCAGTTGGGGCTTTCGTAGTGGGAAGGGGAGAGTAAGATGAACAAGAAGAGATGGATAGTCATTTTGTGTGCAATTGCAGCAGTCTGGATGGTGGGAATAGGGGCTTTCCTGGCTTTTCGTGGGAATTCCGGCAATGATTACATGACCAGCATCAGCAGGGGACAGAAGTATCTGGAGGAAGGCAAGTATGACGATGCCATTGTGGCCTTTCAGGCGGCGATTAAGAAGGATGCCAGCCGGACGGATGCTTATGAGGGTCTGACCAGGGCTTATCAGCTGGCAGGTTATGAGACCCTGGCCAAGGAAGCCCTGGTGCAGGGAATCCAAAAGACCCAAAGTGTCAGCCTGCGTCTGCAGATGGCCAGTATGTTTGGGGATAACTCCTATCTCTATGATACCAAGGAAGTCAGGAGCCTGTCTGCAGCAGAGAACAAGGGCTCTGAGGGGTCGGAGGGGATCAATCAAACCCTGCTGACCTTCCTGGCGGGAGCCGATTATGGTCAATATGACAAGAAATATCAGCTGACCCGGGGTTCTGTCAGCGGCACTACCTATTCCTATCAGGTGGAGGACCTGCATCTTGTGCTGTATTTTGACAACGGGGGCAGTAATAACCGCATTAATCAGTCCACCGGCTATCCCTACAGCGAATTCATGCCGGATTGGATGTCTGTCACGGATCTCACCTATCTCTTTGGCAGCAATGAGGAGATGACGGCAGATAAGGTCAAGGCCATGGCAGGGGTGACCAGCTTCACCCAGGCGGAGGATTCCATTACCTTTGAGGCAGGCGGCTGTTCCCTCACTATCTCTGTCGATGAGACAGGCAAGATTGCCGCAAATGCTGCCAATACGATTCGGGTTTTGGAGCTTAAGGAAGAGGGAGAGAGGGCTGCCCTGGAGGGAAGGGTTGTGGATGCCGTGGACGGACAGGGAGTGGCCGACGCCCTGGTATCTGCCTACGAGGGCACCCGTGCCAGAGGGGAGGCCATAAGGGGCAGGACTAATTCCGATGGTACCTATTCCCTGGAAGTCAAGCCGGGGGACTATTATGTGCTGGTGGAAAAGGAGGGCTATATCACCGGTACCTTTGATGTAACCGTTTTGGCAAACGCCTCCGTTACCAGCCAGGAATTCTCCATTTCCCAGGAGCTGGCGGAGGATGAGATTCGTATCGTCCTGACCTGGGGCACCTCTCCCAGGGATTTGGACAGCTACCTGCAGGGAACCGCCTCGGATGGCTCCCAGATCAATAGTTGTTATTATAGCCGAAAACAGAAGAATTCCTCCGGTAAGATGGTGGCGGAGCTGGACCTGGATGATACCGATGGGGAGGGACCGGAGACCACCACCCTCTATGATATGGGGGGAAGCTTTGAATTCGTGGTGGTGGATTTCACAGCCAGCGGAACCATGTCCTCCTCTGGTGCTCAGGTTTGGATCTACAAGGGAAGCTCCCTGGTGGAGACCATCCATGTTCCCCAGGGAATTGATAACGTCTGGAGTGTGGCTCGGATAGAGCAGGGAGAGATCCAGGTGACGAATGAGGCCAAAAGGGTCGACCTGCATTACGACAACAAGAGATGAGAAAGCCGGCTGCTCCGTCTCACTATGTAAGAAAGCCAGCTGCTCCGCACTGCGTGCTCTCGCAGCTGCCGCCGGAATCCGTAATCCGGGCTATCGCCCTACTTACGGATTCTGGCTTGCCCGTCCGATATCCACAAGCTGTGGTATGCAAGCATCCCACAGCTTGTG
>CAVLCU010000044.1:0-16729 GCA_963661545.1 Lachnospiraceae bacterium
TAGCTTCGCGTCGCGAGCATGTCGTGGGCTCAGGCTTTTGACACTGTAACCAATTTTAGCACGCCGCAAAAAATGTTGCAAGAGGTGGTCCGGGAGCCTGGTTAGTCGGATTTCCTGCGAATAGAGATCCATTTCAATTGATCCAAAATCTTATTTTTCACTGTATCCTTCAAATATGCATGATTTAAGCTGCTTTTGGTATACTCCATGTAGGTTCCGTTGGTAAGTTCGGTCAGAAACGCTGTGAAAAATCTCTCCCAGCTAAAATAAGTTTCACTTTCGATATAGTCTGAGGGTTCATTGAGGATTTCCCTGACCAGGTTTTGCTTCAATACTCCAGATGACAGAATCAGCCATTCAAAAGACTCGGGCAGATATAAGGTTACATTAGGCATATCAGTCAGCAATTTTAAGACTTTGTCTATCTCCGACCCGAAGGCTGCACCATCTGCAATTGCCAGCACCTTCTCAATTTTGTGAATCTTTAGATAGTGAAAAAGGTTGGATTTACCATTTGCAGCTATGCATTGCATATTATTTTCCTTGCATATATAGTCAAAAAACTGATATCCGGAATTACTGTCTTCCGTAAGAAGTAATTCCGGCTCTGACATTTGAGATGGATTCCTATTGTAAATTCGGTAGAATTCATGATAGCTTTGATGCAAAGATCCATATTTACCGGATGTGCGGATTCCATAGATTTCTTCTACGCTGTAGGGTAGGGTGGGAATACCTTCGCGAGATACGATCACGTAATAATTGTTGGAATTCTGAATGGAAGCAGCAAATTCTACTGTTTTAATAAAGCTATTGCCCTCATCAATAAAAACAATACTGTCCGAAATCTCTGTCAGCTGAGATTTCCAAAAGACCCCTTCCAGAACAAAACAGTTTTTTTCACAGACTAATTGCACAGGGCTGGCAGAGGAATTGTTTACGTAGTCACGAATCATATCAATCAGGGTTGTTTTGCCTGTTGCGCTGTCACCGCGTATGATAGTCAGATTTCTCCGCACTTGGAATTCATATTTTAAACGTTTTGTTGAAACAATAATTTTGTATTTTCCCTTCATGCGCATTCCTCATCTTGTGATCCCAGGTTTCAGATGCCGTATCTGGTTAAACAAATTCACCGGCGATTGGGACAAGTTCATTCATAGAATGAACAATTTGGTTGGTATTGAGAATTCGAACAGAGAAGGATTCCTTGCCAAAGTCCATTAAATGCAAGAGATTTACAGTTCTGTCTTCCGATTCAGCTATTTGAAGCAGCCATTTGGCACAATTATCTCCGCAGGTAGAGACATTAAAGATTTTGTCCGTGTTAAACTTGACAAGGATCAAGGTCTTAACACCGCCTGATAGTCCCAAGGGGGAGATCTTCCCGAGAACAGGACTGTCTATCACGCCACTGTCTATTACGGTGGATTTGTCCACATCCCATATCATTTCTCTTACCATTGGATCGATGATCCAGCTGTCTTCGTAGTCATACTTGAAGTATGTTGCTGTATTGTATACAGCTGTGTCCATATCCCCAAAAAAAATATTCAGCATATTTCCTTTTCCTCCTCCAGTATATCATCGGGATCCCATGTAATAGAAACCCTTGCATTTGTCCAGATGCACCGGCAGGATCTGCCCGATCAGGGAGGCATCTCCCGGGAAATGTACCACAAGATTATTGGCCAGGCGCCCCGTCACCAGACCAGGGTCCTGTTCGTTGATGGATTCCACCAGAACCTCCATGGTTCTTCCCTCGAAGCGGGCGGATTGTTCCCGGGCGATCTCCTGTACCTTGGCCAGCAGACGGTCAAACCGATCCTTCACGATTTCCTCAGGCACCTGATGGTCCATGGCAGCAGCGGGCGTACCCGTACGCTTGGAATAGATGAAGGTAAAGGCACTGTCATAGCGAACCCGGTCCACCAGATCCAGGGTCTCCTGGAAGTCCTCCTCCGTCTCCCCGGGAAAGCCAACGATGATATCCGTGGTCAGGGAAATATCCGGCATAGCCCCACGGATACGGTCCACCAAAGCCAGATAAGCCTCCCTGGTGTAGCGGCGGTTCATTTTCTTCAGGATGGCACTGCTGCCGGATTGTACCGGCAGGTGAAGATGGGGGCAGATGTTGGAATAGGCGGCCATAACCTGAATCAGCTCATCCGACAGATCCTTGGGATGGGAGGTCATGAAGCGGATGCGCTCCAGGCCTTCTATCTCTGCCACCTGCTTGAGTAAGTCTGCGAAGGATAAGGGGTTGGCCAGGTTCTTGCCGTAGGAGTTCACATTCTGACCCAGCAGCATGATTTCCTTGACTCCATCCGCCACCAGATGGCGGATCTCTGTCAGAATTTCCTCCGGCTTACGGCTGCGCTCCCGGCCTCGTACATAGGGAACAATGCAATAACTGCAGAAATTATTGCAGCCAAACATGATATTGACACCGGACTTGAAGGGATACTTCCGATCCACCGGCAGATTCTCCACGATGCGGTCTGTATCCTTCCAGATATCCACCACCATCCTATCCTGGGTCAGGGTCTGAGCCAGCAGCTCCGCCAGCTTGTAGATATTGTGGGTGCCGAAGATCAGATTCACAAAGCCATAGCTTTTCTGCAGCTTCTCCACCACCTGGGGCTCCTGCATCATACAGCCGCAGAGGCCGATGATCATATGGGGATTCTTCTTCTTCAGAGAATGCAGGTAACCCAGACGGCCATAGACCCTCTGGTTGGCATTCTCCCGGACGGTGCAGGTATTATAGAGCACCAGATCCGCCTCCTCCCCTTCTGCCTTCCTATAGCCCATGGCCTCCAGAATTCCCCGCAGCTTCTCCGAATCCCGGGCATTCATCTGACAGCCAAAGGTCTGGATACAAAAGGTCAGCGGCCGTCCCAGGTCCCTGGCCTGATCCTCCAAAAGACGGCGGCACTGAGCCATATAATAAAACTGCCGATCCGGTTCCTCCCGGGGAGGAGCAGAAGTAAGATCAATGGCAGCCAAAGTCATTTCATTTTTTATCATAATGCGAAAATCCTCTCTGTGACGGCTGCAACAGCAGCCCTGGATGTGAAACTAAGCCTATTTTACCTGATTTTCCTCCCTTTGTCCATCGGTCTGAGCAGCTGGTTTTTCCCGGGGAGATCTTTCCGGTTGACTTTTGCTTTTGTATTTGCAATAGTAGAGGCATCAGGCTGTTTCGCCTGTGGGGTCATCCAAGAAGAGATGGGAAAGGAAGAAAGTATATGCTTCATACGATTGTAAGTCTAAAAAAAGGCCAGGGCCGCACCCTGAAGGCCGGCGGCGCCTGGGTCTTTGATAATGAGATTGACACCATCACCGGACATTTCAGGAACGGGGATCTGGTGGCAGTGCATGATTTTGATGGCTATCCACTGGGGACCGGTTTTATCAACCAGAAGTCCAAAATCCGGGTCCGCATGCTCTCCCGCCGACCGAATCAGGAGATTGACCATGATTTTCTGACTATGAGGGTCAGGAATGCCTGGGAATACCGGAAGACTACGGTGGATACCTCCTCCTGCCGGATCATCTTCGGGGAGGCGGATTTTCTCCCCGGCCTGGTGGTAGACAAGTATGAGGATGTCCTGGTGGTGGAATGCCTGGCTTTGGGTATGGAAAATTTTAAGGAGGAGATCGTAGATATTCTGAAGAAAATACTTCTGGAAGAGGGTATCCCTATCCGAGGAGTCTATGAGCGCAGTGATGCCAATGAGCGCACCAAGGAAGGACTGGCCAAGGTGAAGGGATTCCTGGGGGAGGAATTCGATCCCCGGGTGGAAATCAGGGAAAATGGGGTTCGTTATCTGGTGGATGTGGCCAATGGCCAGAAGACCGGCTTCTTCCTGGATCAAAAGTACAACCGGCTTGCCATGCAGCGGATCTGCCGGGGGAAGCAGGTTTTGGACTGCTTCACCCATATGGGGACATTTGCCCTGAATGCAGGAATTGCAGGGGCAAAGGAGGTGACAGGGCTGGATATCTCAGCCTATGCCATTTCCCAGGCTCAGGCCAATGCCAGGCTAAACGGCCTGGAGGATAAGGTACAGTTCCGCTGTGCCAATGTCCTGGAGGAGCTGCCCCGGCTGGCCGCCGCCGGCTGCCAATACGATGTGGTGATTCTGGATCCCCCGGCCTTTACCAAATCCAGGGAGGCAACCAGGAATGCCATCAAGGGCTACCGGGAGATCAATAGCAAGGGACTCAAGCTGGTCAGGGACGGAGGCTATCTGGCTACCTGTTCCTGTTCCCACTTCATGACCCAGGAGCTTCTGGCCAAGACTGTGAAGGAGGCAGCAAAAACCGCCCACAGACGGCTGCGCCAGGTGGAATTTCGCACCCAGGCGCCGGACCATCCCATTCTGTGGGCGGCAGAGGAAAGCTATTATCTCAAGTTTTTTATCTTCCAGGTAGTGGAAGAAAAGTAAAGGCTTCTGGGAGCCTACTTGCACGCTCTTCTGAAATTCAGGCTAGTCTTGCAGATGGCTCCGTCGAAGATCCAGAACATGGCCGGAAGGAAGAGGAGAACCGCCCCCATACTGATGAGGGCTCCTCTGGCCATCAGCAGGCAGAGGGAGCTGATCATATCAATCTGGGAGTAGAGACCTACCCCGAAGGTGGCTGCGAAGAAGCTGAAGGCGGAGGTCATGACAGACCGCAGGGAGGTGCGGTGCATGATCTGAATGGCTTCCTTCTTGGACTTGCCGCTGCAGCGCTCCTTCTCATACCGGCTGGTCATCAGGATGGCATAATCTACCGTGGCCCCCAGCTGGATGGTTCCTATTACGATGGAGGCGATGAAGGGCAGTTTGGCTCCTGTCAGGTAGGGAATTCCCATATTGATGAAAATGGCTCCCTCAATCACCATGACCAGGATCACCGGCAGGCTGATGGACTTGAAGGTCAGGGCAATGATCAGGAAGACGGCCAAGATGGATACCATGCTTACCACCTTGAAGTCATTATCCGTAATGTCGATCAGATCCTTGGTACAGGGAGCTTCCCCTACCAGCATACCGGTGGAATCGTACTTCTTCAACACCTGGTTCAGGGCCTCAATCTGTTGGTTGACCTGGTCAGTGGCCGTTTGATACTCATTGGTAATCAGCATCAGTTCGTATTTTCCGCTGTTGAGAATCTCTTTGATGCTGTCCGGAATCATGCTTTCCGGGAAGGCAGGTCCGATGATGCTTTCCAGTCCCAATACCTGCTTTACACCGTCCACCTCTTCCATTTCCTCAATCATCCGATATTTATCTTTTTCCGTAATATTGTCATCCAGCAGGATCATGTGGGCAGCACCCATCTGGTACTCCTCCTGCAGCTTGGTATTGGCGACAATACTGTCCAGATCCTCCGGCAGGGAGGAATCCAGGTTATAGTAGACATTGGTATGACTCTGGAAATAGGCAAAGGGGATGAAAAGCAGGACAAATACCAGGGCAAAGATCTTATGATGCTTTACCACAAAATCCGAGATCTTTGGGAAATCAGGGATCAGCTGACGATGCTTGGTCTTGTCTATGGCCTTGTCAAAGATCATGATCATGGAGGGCAATATGGTGACGCAGCAGATGACCCCGAAGATGACTCCCTTGGTCATCACCAGACCCAGATCCAGTCCCAGGGTAAAGCTCATAAAGCACAGGGCTACGAAGCCTGCAATGGTGGTAACAGAGCTGGCCACCACGGATTTGATGGTGGCGGCAATGGCCTGAGCCATGGCTTCCCTGTGGTTTTCCGGAGAATGAGTCAGCTGTTCCTGATAGCTGTGCCAGAGGAAGATGGAATAATCCATGGTGACACCCAGCTGCAGGACCGCACTTAAGGCCTTGGTAATGTAGGATATCTGTCCAAAGAAAATATTGGTTCCCATATTGTAGAGAACGGCACAGCCGATACTCAGGAGGAAGAAAACGGGAATCAGGTAGGAGCCCATGGTGAGGGCCAGCACGATAGCAGACAGGATCACGGCAATGATGACATAGATGGTAACCTCTGATTCCGCCAGATTCCTGGTATCTGTTACAATGGCAGACATACCGCTTAGGAAGCATTGCTGGTTGGACAAGGATCGAATCTCATCGATGGCATCCATGGTCTCGTCTGCTGAAGTTGTGGTGTCAAAAATGATAAACATCAAAGTGGAGTCGTCGGCGTTAAAGGCTTCCTTTAACTCCTCCGGCAGCATCTCCATGGGAACACTCAGATCCAGGAAGCTGTCATACCAGACCACCTGGGAGACATGGTCCACCCCTTCGATCTTCTCCTTGAGGGCTGCCACATCCTTGTTGGCCATCCCCTCACAGATAAACATGGAATAGGCACCCGTGCCAAACTCCTCTTCCAGGATATCCTGCCCCTGCATGGTCTCAATCTCGCCCGGCAGATAATAGAGGATATCATAATTTACCCTGGTATGGATATAGCCGAAGAATGCCGGAACCAGCAGCAGAAGACCCAGGAGAAAGATGGGAATCCGAAATTTTACGATCTTCCGTCCAAACTTTTCCATTTTGCTTACTTCCCTTCTTTTTTTAGATTTCTAACCCTTCTTTGATGGGTGTACATATATGACCAACGGTCATTTTGTATGGTAGCGCAAAAATGACCTTTAGTCAATATCCTGTTTGTAGAATTTTGACCAAAAGTCATTTTGTTTTTGGGCACTATGCAAAGGGAAGTTTTATGCAAGCCTCTTCCCGGCCTTCCATGAGATCCTAGGGGCGCACCTGACCATTTCCGTAGATGATATATTTGGTGGTGGTCAGGGCCATTAAGCCCATGGGGCCTCTGGCATGGAGCTTCTGGGTGCTGATCCCGATCTCTGCCCCGAAACCAAACTCGAAGCCGTCGGTAAAGCGGGTGGAGGCATTGACATAGACGGCTGCCGCATCAATCTCCTCCAGGAAGCGCTGGGCGTTGGCATAATCGGAGGTAAGGATAGCCTCCGAATGGCGGGTATTGTACTTATTGATGTGGGCAATGGCCTCATCGATGGAGGCAACCGTCCGGATGGACAGGATATAATCCAGGTATTCTCTGCCCCAGTCCTCCTCGGTAGCCGGGATTCCCCCCTCCACCAGGGGAAGAGCCTGCTCATCCGCCCGCATCTCTACTTTAGCCTCCCTCAGTTTTCCGGACAGGCGCGGCAGCAGGGCATCCTTGATCTTTTCATGCACCACCAGGGATTCACAGGCATTGCATACCCCTACCCGCTGGGTTTTCGCATTTAGGATGATAGCAACTGCCATATCCAGGTCTGCGGACTCATCCACGAAGATGTGACAATTGCCCGTTCCCGTCTCAATCACGGGGATGGTACTATTGTTGACCACGGCTCGAATCAAGCCTGCCCCACCCCGGGGAATCAGGACATCCACATAGGCATTCATCTTCATGAAGGCATTGGTGGTCTCATGGCTGGTGTCGGTGATCAGCTGGATGGCATCTGTGGGCAGTCCTGCCTGATCCAGGCTTTGGCGGATACAATGGACGATGGCCTGGTTGGACCAGAGGGCGTCACTGCCCCCCTTTAGAATGACCACATTGCCGGTCTTAAAGCAGAGACCGAAGGCGTCGGCCGTCACATTGGGGCGGGCCTCGTAGATGATGCCCACCACTCCCAAGGGCACCCTCTTTTGACCGATCAGGAGACCATTGGGACGTTTCTTCATTCCCAGAACCTCCCCAATGGGATCCTCCAGGGCTGCCACCTGGCATAAGCCCTCCGCCATACTGTCAATTCTGTCCCTGGTCAGCAGGAGCCGGTCCAAAAGCCCCTGGGACATTCCATTTTCCCTCCCCCGGTCCATGTCCCTGGCATTGGCCTCCAGAATCTCCTTTGCATGCTTCTGCAGGTCCAGGGCACATTGGGTCAGAAATTGATTCTTCTGGGTGGTGGTCAGCTTTCGTACCTGGGGCTCAGCTGCCCTGGCATTGCTTCCAATCGTGAGAAGTTCCATAGCACTCGCCCTTCCGACGCCGCTGCAGCGTCATGGCTTAGATTCCACCTTCCGGTAGATTTGGCTTTCGGTGATCAGCAACCCGGGGCAGATATCTCTCTCCTCAAAGGGTACCTCTTCCAGTACCTGAAAATCAAAGGCTACCGCAATGGTTGCATGATGGGGATGGTGACTGAGATAGCGGTCGTAAAAGCCCTGTCCGTAGCCGATCCTGTGGCAATGAACATCAAAAGCCACTCCCGGAAGGATGAGCAGGGCTTCCTCATCCTTTGCCGGTATGCCGGAGATGGGCTCTTCAATTCCGAAGTAACCAGGCTCCAGCTGGAGGAAGGATTCCAAGGGATAGAAGACCAAATCCTTCCCCACTACCTTGGGAACTGCCACCTTCTTCCCATCGCTCCAGGCCTGCTGAATGAAGGCTCTGGTCATAACCTCCCGGCGAAAATCCATGTAGGCATAGACTGACCGGGCTTGCCGGTACTCCTCGGTTTGGCAGACCTTTTGAAAAATAAGGCTGCTGCCTGTCTGCAGATCTTCTTCCCTGGCAGCTTCTCTGCGGGAAAAGATGCAGGTTCTAACGTCTTTTTTTGTTTCCATACTTTTCTCCCAGGTTGGTGATGGAGCCATCCAGCTCCTGAATGTTAATATTGTCCAATTGACTGCGCAGGTTTCTGCGGACAGCTGCGATATATTCTCCCCGCAGGCGACTTTGTTCTTCCTTCTCCAGGGCTGTCAGGCCCTCCGCCTTTTCCTTGCGGGCCAGTTCGTTGATTCTCTGTAGATTCATGCGACTTCTTTCCTCTTTTCCCCTTGGGACCCGGAATGCTTCCGTGTCCGGCTGTCTCTTTGCCCCCTCTAAGGCCGGCTAGACCTTCCCCTGCTCTCTGGTGATTCCAAGGGCCGTCAGAGCAGCTTCCTGCTTTCCTTCCATCACAGCGGCCTCTTCCGGAGTCATGTGATCGTATCCCAGCAGGTGCAGCATACTGTGGGCAATCAAAAAGGCATATTCCCGCAGGAGGGAATGTCCGTATTCCCTGGCCTGGTCTCTGGCCCTTTCCACGGAAATGACAATATCACCCAACAAGAGCTCCCCGCTGTCCGGATCGAAGCAATCTTGGGCTTCCTCCAGGTAATCGTAGGAGGCCGGAGCCGGAAAATCTACCATGGGAAAGGATAAAACATCGGTGGGACGGTCTATTTGCCGAAATTCCCGGTTCAGGCGGCCAATCTCCTGATTGTCTGTCAGGGTCAGGGAAACCTCTGCCTCATAGGGACATTGCTCCTGATCCAATACGGTCTCAATCACCTGGCGGGCTACCGCCTCCTGGTCAAAATCCAAAGACCAGTCTTCTTCCTCCTCCAACCGCAATGTCATGCTAGCGTCTCCTCCTCTCACTCCTCTTCTTGTGGGATCCCCTCCCGGTATTTTCCTGGGCTTGTTCTCTTTCCAGGCTGGTTCCGCTTCGCTTCTCATACTCCTCATAGGCCTGGACAATCTGCTGCACCAGGGGATGACGAACCACGTCCTTGCTGGTAAGCTGGCAGAAGGATATGCCCTCCACTTTCTTCAATACCCGCATGGCCACGTCCAAACCGGAGACGGCGCCTGTGGGCAGGTCTTTCTGGGAGGCATCCCCGGTAACGATGACCTTGGAGCCGAAACCGATACGGGTCAGGAACATCTTCATCTGGGCGGGAGTGGTATTCTGAGCCTCGTCCAGAATAATATAGGCATTATCCAGGGTTCGCCCCCGCATGTAGGCCAGGGGAGCCACCTCGATCAGGCCCTTTTCCATATTTTTTTGAAAGCCTTCGGCTCCCATGATCTGGTAGAGAGCATCATAGAGGGGACGCAGATAGGGATCTACCTTGCTTTGCAGGTCGCCGGGCAGGAAGCCTAACTTCTCCCCTGCCTCTATGGCAGGACGGGTCAGAATGATGCGGCTGACTTCATCGTTGCGAAAGGCAGTAATGGCCATAGCCATAGCCAGATAGGTCTTACCGGTTCCGGCGGGGCCTACGCCAAATACAATCATCTTGTCCCGGATGGCATCCACATATTGCTTCTGGCCCAGGGTCTTGGGCTTGATGGGACGGCCTGCTATGGTATGGCAGATGCAATCACTGTCCAGAGCTACCAGTTCGGATTCTCTGGAATCCATGGACAGAGCCAAGAGGTAATTCACATTCTGTTCGGTGATTTCATTGCCTCTCACAGACAGCTGCAGGAGCTGCTCCAGGCACTTCCTGGCACAGGCCACATTGCCCGTCGCACCGATGATCCGAAGGGATCCATCTCGGGAGATCAGGGAAACATGCAATGCCCGTTCCAGCTTCTTGCTATGTTGGTCAAATTGTCCGTAAATATTCTTTTCATGTGCCGCAGGTATCTCCAGCTTGTCCTCTATGATGCCAGCATCCATAAGCTTGTCTCTTCCCTTCCTTTCTTATCCCTCTTCTATCACGGGATCCTGGGAGTTCTTGAAGAAAATCAGAGAATACCACAATAGAAGATGCTCGCCCATATAATAATCCATATCACACTTTTCTGCAAGGTTTGTTACCACAATTCCATGGCTTTCAATACAAGGATGCATCTGATCCGGGTGACGGCAGCGCTCCCGGGGAAAGCCGCATTTGGAACAGATGGAACAGGAATCGCTGGACAGGGTATAGACCAAAAGGCCCTGGTCTCTTAGGTGGTCTTCAATGATCTTGGTCATCCGCTCATGCTCTGCCTTGGTCTTTAGATTGGCCTCCATATCGGAATAATCCTCTACCTCCGTGACAGAAGAAAAGAACAGGGCCTCCTGGTATTCCAGGCACTCTTCCCTGCATTTGTCCACCTTTCCCACAGCCGGCGGGCAGGACCAGGAATTGCCATAGCGGGGACATTCCTTCTTGCAGATGGCTCGCACCCGTTCGTTGAAATCAATATCCTCCGGCTTCACAAAGGCATATTGATAGATGGGAAATTGTGTAATAAATGCTTCAATATCCTCCCGTGTCAACCTGACATCCTCCTTTTCATCATTTGTGGTAGGGGGCGCCTTCCATAATCTTGTAACCCCGATAGATCTGTTCCAAAAGGATCACCCGCATGAGCTGGTGAGGATAGGTCATTTTCGAAAAGCTCAGGGCATAATCCGAACGTTCCCGGATACCTTGTCCCAGCCCCAGAGAGCCGCCGATGACAAAGACCAGCCTGCTCTTGCCCTGCAGCCCTAACTGTTCCAGCTTTTGGGAGAATTCCTCTGAGCTTAGCATCTTGCCCTGAATCTCCAGGGTAATGACATAGGCATCCTCCTTGATGCACTTTAAAAGGCGCTGGCCTTCCTTCTGACGAATCTGCTCTTTGGCTGTTTCGCTGATGCCATCCGGTGTCTTCTCATCGGCCACCTCCCGGATCTCCAGCTTACAATATCCGGAAAGGCGTTTGGCATACTCCTCTATCGCCTGGAGGTAGAACTTTTCCTTGATTTTGCCCACGGTCAAAAGGGTGATTCGCATAAGAGTTCTCCTTGCAAATAAGGAAGGGCGGGGAGCTGTCTCCCCACCCAAACTAAGGCCAGGCCTTCTATCCTGTCCCGGTGATCAGGAATTCTTATTGGTGATATATTCGTGAATTCCCCTGGCGGCTGCCTTGCCTGCCCCCATGGCCAGGATCACAGTTGCTGCGCCGGTTACGGCATCGCCTCCTGCAAATACCCCTTCCTTGGAGGTTTGTCCCTTCTCCTCGTCTGCAACGATGCATTTTCTCTTGTTTACATCCAGACCGGCGGTGGTGGAGGAAATCAAGGGATTGGGGGAGGTTCCCAGGGACATAATCACGGTATCTACCTCGAATTCAAATTCCGAACCGGGAATCTCCACCGGACGTCTTCTGCCGGAGGCATCGGGCTCTCCCAGCTCCATGCGGATGCAGCGGATGCCCTTGACCCAACCATTCTCATCTACCAAAATCTCCGTGGGATTGGTCAGGAGGTTGAAGATAATGCCCTCTTCCTTGGCATGATGTACCTCTTCCTTACGAGCCGGAAGCTCTTCCTCACTGCGGCGATAGACCACATGAACCTCCGCTCCCAGACGCAAAGCAGTTCTGGCAGCGTCCATAGCTACGTTGCCGCCGCCTACCACCACCACCTTCTTGCCATGGGCGATGGGAGTTTTGTAATCCTCCCGGAAGGCCTTCATCAGGTTGTTGCGGGTCAGGTATTCGTTGGCGGAAAATACGCCGTTGGCATTCTCTCCCGGAATGCCCATAAACATAGGCAGACCGGCACCGGAGCCGATGAAGACGGCCTCAAAGCCCTCCTCCTCCATTAACTCATCAATGGTAACGGATTTGCCGATGATGACATTGGTCTCAATTTTAACTCCCAGAGAAATGACATTTTCTACCTCGGCAGCTACTACAGCATCCTTGGGCAGACGGAATTCAGGAATTCCATAGCTTAATACTCCCCCGGCCTTGTGCAGGGCCTCAAAGATTGTGACATCATAGCCTAATTTGGCCAGATCTCCGGCACAGGTCAGACCTGCCGGGCCGGAGCCGATGACCGCCACCTTATGGCCGTTTTTCCGGGCAGCCGGGGTCGGTTTGATACCATGCTCTCTTGCCCAATCTGCCACAAAACGTTCCAGCTTGCCGATGGATACCAGTTCTCCCTTGACGCCGCGAATGCATTTGCCCTCACATTGACTTTCCTGGGGACATACCCGCCCGCAGATGGCAGGCAGGGCACTGGATTCGCTGATAACCTGATAGGCGGCTTCCATGTTGCCTTCCTTTACCTGGGCAATAAAATCGGGAATATTAATGCTTACCGGACAACCCTCGATACATTTTGCCTTCTTGCAATGAATGCAGCGGGAGGCTTCTTCCATGGCCTCTTCCTGGTTGTAGCCATAACATACTTCTTCAAAATTGGTCGCACGAACCTTAGGATCCTGCTCTCTGACTGCTACCTTCTTCAATACATCTGCCATTATTTGTCACCTCCGCATAAGCCGCAACCACCGTGATGCGTGTCGCCTTCCTGGAGCTTCAGCATGGCACGGCCTTCCTCGGTCTTGTACATTTGCTGACGCTTCATAGCCTGGTCAAAGTCCACCAGATGACCGTCGAATTCCGGCCCGTCTACGCAGGCGAACTTCACCTGATCTCCTACGGTCAGACGACAGGCGCCGCACATTCCGGTTCCGTCCACCATGATAGGATTCATGCTGACAATAGTGGGAATTCCCAGCTTCTTGGTCAGCAGGCAGACAAACTTCATCATGATCATGGGTCCGATGGCAACGCAAACGTCATACTGTTTGCCCTCTGCTATGAGATCTTCGATGCATTGGGTGACCATACCCTTTCTCTTGTAGGAACCGTCATCGGTGGTAACATAGAGGTTGCAAACCTCTTCAAATTCCTTCTCCAGAATCACCAGGTCTTTATTTTTGGCTCCGATAATGGCATCTGCCTCTACCCCCTGCTCATGCAGCCATTTTACCTGTGGATAAACCGGAGCTGTACCAACCCCTCCTGCTACAAAGAGAATTTTCTTCTTCTTTAACTCCTCCAAATCCTCATGTACAAATTCTGAAGGTTGCCCCAGGGGACCTACAAAATCCTCAAAGATGTCTCCTGCTTTCAGATGCGCCATCTCTGTGGTGGATGCCCCGACAGGCTGAAATACGATAGTTACCGTACCCTCTGTTCTATCATAATCGCAGATAGTCAGGGGAATCCTCTCCCCTTCCTCATCCATCTTGACAATGACAAATTGCCCCGGCATACAATGCTTTGCGACTCTTGGCGCCTCCACTACCATACGGTAGATGTTGGCGGCCAGTTGATCCGCTTTCAAAATTTTGTACATACTGTTCCTCCTTTTACCCCATGTTTTTTATAATAACCTGGCTGCCTCCGCAAAAGCAGACCGCTTATTATCGTAAAATACCTCTCCCTGGTTCTATTCCTCTCCCTGGGCCTCCTGGGTGGGAGTAGGAGTTGTCGTGGGTTCCTGTGTAGGTTCTGTCGTGGGTTCCTGTGTAGGCTCCGGCGTGGGTTCCTGTGTAGGCTCCGGCGTGGGCTCCTGTGTAGGCTCCGGCGTAGGCGTGGGAGTCACCACAGTATCCGGTTTTTCCGCATCCGGGGTCGGTGTAACCTTTCGGGTGGGGGTTGGCGTGGGGGTAGTTTCCGCTACCTTGCTATAGACATAGGTGGCAGAGGCTACCGTGCTGGATACCCCCTCCTGGTTGACCAAAATGGCATAGAAAATATGAGCCCCTTCCTTCATATCTACCGGTCCCGTATACAAAGTGCTGGCTGTTGTCGGCTTTTCGTCAAAGGCATAATAGGCCTTGTAGCCATCCGGAACGGTTACGGTAATCTTGGATGTGGTTTTCGAGGTATAGGTGCCGTCCTTGGGCGTGATCTTAGGAGCCGAAGGCTTCTTGGGCTGAATCTGATAGACCTCCTCCACCACATCGCTGGGAATCCCCAGGGCATTGACTGCCATGGCCCGAAGGGTGGTCTTGCCCTCCTCCAGACGGATCTCTATGGTATACTTGCTGCTGGCTGTCGTTGGCTTGGTACCGTCTGTGGTATAGTAGATGGTGGCTGCAGAATCCACCGTAAGGCTTACCAGCTTGGTCTCCTGGTAGGTGCCTCCCTCCAGGCTGAAGCTGGGGGCGGGACAGATATATTCGCTGTATGTTTGGCGGATTTTCTCATCTGTACAGGCATCCATCAGCTTCTTGATGGCCTCGGTATCCTTCTCCTCCAGATACAGGGGGAGCAATTCCCCGTAGGCAGCCTCCAGATCCGGATTATCTTTCAGCAGGGCTTCCAGCAATTCCACTGCCTGCTGGGAATCCTTCTTCTTGCTGTAGATCTGGGCCTGCAGCAGTCTGGCCTCTTCATTCTTGCCATCCAGTTCCAGGGCTCGCTTTACATAAGTCAGGGCAGAATCATAATCTTCCTTCTGGTAGGCCTCCTGCGCCTGTTTTAGTTGGAGATCAAAAGAATTGTGATTCTTCTGATGGCCGAAATATTGAAAGAGCAGAACCAAGAGGACAGACGCGGCCACTACAGCGATGGAGACCAGGGCGATCCTGCGAAGCTTGCGCTTTCTCTGTCTGGCTTCCTCTTCTGCCCGGAATTGGACTTCTCTTTCCCTTTCTTCCTCTTCCTGCTGGCGTTTTTGCTCTTCCAGCAGGCGAGTGCCCATGGTCTCATAGTCAGGAACTAACTGCACTTCCTGTCCGCATTTGGGGCAAAAAACCTCCCCTTCCGGAACCGGTTCTCCACAAAATGAACATTTTTTCATGGTTCATTTCCCTCCAGATAAGTCTCAAACTGTTCCATAGTCATCAGAATCTTACGGGGCTTGGTACCATCCTCTTCCCCCACAACGCCGGCTTCATACAATTGATCCATGATTCTGGCTGCCCGGTTGAAGCCGATCTTGAAGGCTCTTTGCAGCATTCCGATGGAAGCCTTGTCCTTCTCAATGATAAAACGGGCTGCATCGTTGAAATAAGAATCCTGGTCTTCTGACCCGCCAGAAGAGGTGGCAGAAGCAGAGGAAAGATTGATCTTCTCCTCTACAGAAGGATCGTAGGCAGCCTCTGCCTTCTGGGAGGATAGGAATTCTACGATCTTCACGATCTCATCATCGGATACGAAAGCACCCTGCACCCGGGCCGGCTTTTGATAATTCTGGGGATAAAATAGCATATCTCCCTTGCCCAGAAGCTTCTCCGCTCCATTCATATCCAGGATGGTTCTGGAATCTACCCCAGAAGTGACAGACAGGGCGATCCGGGAGGGCATATTGGCCTTGATCAGACCTGTAATTACATTCACAGAGGGACGCTGGGTCGCAATGATCAGGTGGATGCCTGCTGCCCGGGCCAGCTGAGCCAGGCGGCAGATGGCATCCTCCACCTCCCCGGGGGCTACCATCATCAGATCTGCCAGCTCATCCACTATAATGACGATCTGGGGCAGCTTTTTAGGCTTCTTCTCCTCTTCTACCCCTGTCATCTGCTGGATGCGGCTGTTATATCCCTGCAGATCCCTTACATTGAATTCTGCGAACTTATTGTAGCGGTCTGTCATCTCGGAAACGGCCCAGTGGAGGGCGCCGGCCGCCTTCTTGGGATCGGTCACTACAGGAATGTAGAGATGGGGGATTCCATTATAGACCGACAGCTCCACCACCTTGGGATCGATCATGATGAGTTTGACCTCTTCCGGTGTCGCCTTGTAGAGGAGACTGACGATCAGGGTATTAATGCAGACAGACTTTCCAGATCCGGTAGCCCCCGCAATCAACAGATGGGGCATCTTGGCGATGTCCGTCACCACCGGCTTGCCCCCGATATCCTTTCCTACCGCAAAGGCCAGGTTAGAGCGATGGCGGATGAATTCCTGGGATTCCAGCAATTCCCGCAGCATAACCGCACTGTTGGTTTTGTTGGGAACCTCGATCCCCACAGCCGCCTTGCCCGGAATGGGAGCCTCGATTCGGATATCCTCAGCAGCCAGGTTTAATTTAATGTCATCGGTAAGACTCACAATACGGCTTACCTTCACTCCCTGCTCCGGTTGGATCTCATAGCGGGTCACAGTTGGTCCGCAGCTGACATCGGTTACTGTGACATGGACGCCAAAGTTATGTAAGGTCTGCTGCAGCTTGGCTGCCGTCTCCCGCAAATGCGCCCTGGAATCTCCATTC
>CAVLCU010000045.1:0-16648 GCA_963661545.1 Lachnospiraceae bacterium
ATTATGTAGTGGCAGGTAGCAAGAATCCCCTGCCTTTAGGCATGGGGAGTGTCAACCGCTCTGCACGGATCATTGTATCACCGAAACCTATGGGATGGCCTATGAGTGCTATCGCAGAATGATCGACCTGTACGGCGGCGGAAATGTCAGCACCTGCGGATTCTCTTCCGGCGGCGCCCTGGCACTGGGCATTGCGGCTCACAACAATGCACAGGCAAAGCCACTGCCGCAGCCCAGGCATATTGTTGCCGTTTCCCCGGGAGAAGTACCCTGGAACGATGCCGAAAAGGCGCGTATGCAGGAGCTGAATGCGAAGGATGTGTCCATCGACTATGCCTTTATGGTAACAGTTGAGGAGTTCATGCGTCACGGGCAGAGCGATGTGCCGGACTACATGCTCTCCGGCTCACGGGGAGACTTCTCCGGCGTGGGTGATATTGGCTTCTTCTATTCCGCTGATGAGGTGCTTTTCGGGGCTTTGCCGGATTTTGAGGAAGCCTGCAGGCGTGCGAAAGTTCCCTATAGGGCCTTTGCCCGCCCCGGGATGGTACATTGCTACTGTATGCTGCCCATTTTCAGAGAGGCCAGGGAGGACTTTGCAAAAATTGTTGAGATTTTGAAAAGATAAAGGCGACTATTATGTGGATACTCTTTGCATTTGGTTCGGCATTGTTTGCCGGGCTAACGGCGGTACTTGCCAAGTGCGGTATAAAGAAAACGGATTCCGATACAGCCACGGCGATCCGTACCATTGTGGTTCTGATTTTTTCCTGGCTGATGGTCTGGATCGTTGGTTCTGCGCCGACGATTCCAACACTCAGCGTAAAGACATGGATTTTCCTGCTCCTTTCCGGGCTTGCCACCGGAGCCTCATGGCTATCTTATTTTCGGGCTTTGCAGCTCGGAGATGTCAACAAGGTCGTACCCATTGACAAGTCCAGCACCATTCTGACGATACTGTTGGCACTGATTTTCCTCGGTGAGCCTGTTTCCTGGCTCAAAGGACTGGCTGTCGTGCTGATCGGTGCAGGTACCCTTCTGATGATTGAGAAAAAGTCTGTTTCCAGTCAAAAGCAGGTGAAGAAAAGCTGGCTGCTGTATGCGGTTCTTTCCGCCGTGTTCGCTTCATTGACATCCATCCTCGGAAAGATCGGCATTGACGGTGTGGAGTCGAACCTTGGCACTGCCATTCGCACCGGCCTTGTGCTGGTCATGGCGTGGCTGATCGTTTTTCTCAAGGGAAAGCAGCACACGCTGAAATCCCTTCCGAAGAAGGAACTCGGCTTTATCTGCTTGTCCGGTCTGGCTACCGGTGGCTCTTGGCTGTGCTATTATAAGGCCCTGCAAGACGGTCTTGCCAGTGTTGTTGTACCCATAGACAAGCTGAGCATTTTGGTGTCCATCGGATTTTCAGCACTGGTGTTCAAGGAGCGGCTTTCCAAGAAAGCGGCGGTCGGTCTTGTGCTGATCATTGGCGGAACGCTGATGATGCTGCTTTGACCGCCAACCCATCCGTACTTCCGATATTTCTTTGATACCGTCATGGCTGCCGCCGCAACGATCCAGACCGCACCGCCATTTCCGCTGCCGGAACCTTTAACAGGATGGCAATCAGAATGCACGGAATCGAAACAAGGGGCAACAGCACAGCTCCGCTGATTGCCAGATGGGGCAGTTGGAGCAGCGGGGCAAACAGCAGCAGGGCACAGAAAAAACCCACCACCGAAGCAATACTGAGGAAGCCGTGCAGCAGATTCATGGGCAGGCTGGCTTTTATCGCACCGGCAAGGCTGACGATACCCACGGTCAGGTAGATAACCAGATTCATCTGCGCATGGTTCAGGCCCAGGTGGGGCGCAACGAAAAATACGGCAATACAGCCGAGAAAAATAGCCAGACTGTTTGGTAGGGCAGCACGGAAGGCACTGCTGAGAAAAGCACCCTCCACCTTACGGTCATTGCGCTCAAAGGACATAAAGAATGCCGGGAAAGCCTCAATTACCGCATCGATCAAGGTGATTTGAATGGGAATGAAGGGGAAATCTGCGTTCAGCAGCAGGCAGAGTACACTCAGAAGCACCGAATAAATGGTCTTGATAAAAAACACGCCTGCGGATTTGGTCAGATTATTGATGACCCGGCGCCCCTCGGAGATGACATCCCGGAGAACGGCAAAGTCGGAATCCAGCAGCACCAGCTGCGCTGTCTGCCTGGCGGCATCGCTGCCCTTACCCATAGCGGCGGAGCAATCCGCCTGCCGCATAGCCAGCAGGTCATTTACACCGTCGCCGGCCATGGCGACCTTGTGCCCCTGCTTTTGCAGGGCGGAGATCAGCACTTTCTTCTGCTCCGGCGTCACCCGGCCAAAAACGGTATGCCTTTCAGCGGCTTTTGTCAATTCTTCATCCGTCAACCCGGTGGCATCCAGCAGTCGTTCAGCATGGCGCACGCCGGAAAGCCGGGCCACCGCAGCCGCTGCCGTCGGATTGTCGCCGGAGATGATTTTGACATCCACGCCTTGCTCATAGAAGTAGCGAATCGTCTGCGCCGCATTTTTACGCAGCTTGTCGCCAATGACTATCATGGCGATCAGGTCTATTTTGGCAGCATCTACCTTGTCGCTGCACAAGCCGGCAAAGAGGATGCGTTTGCCCTGTTCCATTCGATTTTTTGCCGCTTGCGGGATCCGGCGGCACAACCTTTCCGGCGCACCCAGCACCAGCGTCCGCCCACTCGCCAGCGTTACCGACGACCACTTTCGCTCGGAGGAAAATGGCATTGCGGCAGTGACTTTGTAAGGCTGGTTGGGGGAAAAGTGGTCACGCAGCGCCTGATAGGTGGAATTGTTGTCGTCGGTGTGGGCGAGATAGGTCGCCATCAGCCGCCGGAATTCCTGCTCATCTATGTCGAGGTAAACGCCCTCGACTTCTAAGCTGCCTTCGGTCAGTGTGCCGGTTTTATCCAGACAAACCACATCGCAGTGGGCGAGATTTTCCAGCGAATGCAAATCCCGCACCAGCACATTTTTCTTGGATAAACGAATGACTCCCACGGCAAGACCGATGCTGATGAGCAGGACCAGACCCTTGGGCAGCATTCCCAAAAGGCCCGCCGAGGTTGCCACGACAGCAGTGTCCATCGGTAGGCGGCGTAAGAAAAACGCCTGCACAAACAGAAGCATCCCCAATGGCACGATGAGAAAACTGGTGAATTTGGTAACCTTTTTCATCGAGGCGAGCAGTTCAGAGCTGCTGCTCTTTGTTCTCTTTACCTCATTTACCATCTGGGCTGTAAAGCATTCGTCTGCGTTGCAGTCCGCCTGTGCCAGACACCGACCGGCGATTACGCTGCTGCCGGAGAGCAGCTTGTCCCCCGGTAACTTCACGACCGCCTCCGATTCGCCGGTCAGAATGGATTCGTTGACCTCCAGCCGCCCCTCCTGCACGGTACAATCGGTGCAGACAGCACATCCGGCGGTCATCACCAGCATATCGCCCTCCCGGATTTCCTCCGGACGGATCGTTTGCTCTGTGCCGTCCCGCAGAAGCGTGACTGTAGGCTGTGTCAGCAGGGTCAGCCGCTCGATCTGTCGTTTGGCTTTGATTTCCTGCACGATGCCGACTGCGGTGTTAAGGAGAATGATGAAAATGAACAGTATGTTTTTCCACGCACCGACAGCCGCCAGCGAAACGGCAATCATCAGGTTCAGCAGATTAAAAACCGTGCAGATATTGTCCCGCAAAATCTGCGGGATCGTTTTTGTGGCATTGTTCATGGGTATTCCTCCTGATCTTTGCTTTTTCACTCTCTTATACGCAGGCGCGGTGAAATGGTTGGTAAAAGAATCGGCCTCCGAATTTCGGAGACCGATTGGATAGGAGATACCGTTTTTATCTGATTTTATTTCCACAGTGGTGGCAGAAGCTATCCTTGGGGCCGACCTTAGAGCCACAGCTATCGCAGCGAGTGCCCAGCTGTGCGCCGCAGGCAGAGCAGTACAGATGGGCTGCACCCTGGGCTGCGCCGCAGGCGGTGCATATGGCCATGCTGCGCTTGTAGATTTTGTAGACAATCAGCCCAATGAGGTTGGTAAACAGTCCGATCAGGCCCCAATAAAGCGATGACAGTCTGCACCTGGCCGCATCCCGATACATCCACAATGCGATCAGCACCCAGTAGACACAGAAAAACAGCATGGCCAAGGCCGCCGTGGCTTTGATGGCCGTCATGCCCCCGGGGACGGTTGTGGGAACGGTGATCACGTAGACTTTACTGTCGCTGCTGTGAAGGCCGATGCGGCTGAGCATATAGATAGACTTATGGGCCAGCTCACTGTCAAAAACGCTGTCATCCTCGTAATCGGAGCGGATTTTCCCAAAGTCCTTGTTGAGGATGGAATTGAGCATAAATTCTTCACTCTTGACATACTGGAATAGGGCATCCGGGTGCTCCGCAGAAGTGAGGTATTTCTTCTCGCTGTCTGTTTTGGCAAGTTCCAGTGTTCCGGCGGCAAATTCCGAGTTTTTGGCAGAATAGGTCACTTGATTGTTTCCGTCCAAAATCAGTACATCCACAACATCCGCAGATGCAGAGGCGGTTTTGTCCACGGCTGTTTTCAATGCAGCCTCGTCCTTTGCTGCCTCCAAACGAGAATACTGCCAGGCAAAATTCAGCCGTTCCCGGTAAATGTAGCCCACCCTTCCCCCACAGGCGAGACCGGCGATAATGGCAAGGATGAGATAACAGATAGCAATTTTTTTGAAATTCCACTGGGACAATATTTTTTCAATCCTGTTCATAAACGATTCCTCCTTGATTTCCTCCCTTGCCGGAGAGTAATACCGGCAGCAGCAACAGTAGGCTCAGTGCCATAAAGACCAGCGGAGCAATCAGAATGGTAAGGGAAACTCCGGCAAATACAAGCAGTGCCGGGATCAGCAGGACCATGGCACAGAACAGAATAAACAAGTGGGATTGCAGCCGTTCCTTCCGTGCGGCTTGCAATTCCTCACATTTCTGCTCAATGGCCGGTGTCAGATTATGGAGCATGCGGTCTATATTCGTGTTCATGTGTCATCCGCCCCTTTCCTTGAGATTCAGTTTTTTTCGAAGCTTTACTGTACCGTCGTGGATGCGGCTTTTGATGGTCTTTTGCTGTACTCCGAATTGCTCTGCGATTTGTGTGAGAGTCATGTCCTCCACATATTTCAGTTTGATTGCCAGCGCCTGCTCCACAGGGAGCGTTTTCATTGCTTCTATAATCTGCTCATATTGGAGCTTTCGCTCCACTTCCTCCGCTACATTCCCTTTATCCTCTACCGGCAACGAATCAATGTCCTCCAAATGGATGCGGTTACGGCGCAGATGATCTATGTAGCAATTCCTGGCGATGGTGATGAGCCATGTTCCGAAGGATGCGCTGCCGCCTGGATCATATTTTTCAATGCTGCGGATCATCTTCAAAAAGCTTTCCTGGGTTAAATCCTCAGAAAGAATTTCGTCTGCCGTGTTCTTGAGAAGGAAGCCGAAAACATAGTCGTAGTACAGCCGAATCAGCTCGTCGAACGCCTGCCGATCGCCGCGCTGGCATTTTTGAATCAGGGCTTTGTCATTCACCGTTTCCTCCTCCTTCTGGATTTCATTTGCTTACACGCAGCAGCGGTGAAAAGGTTGGTGAAGATTATTTCGTTTTTTGCTTTTTCTTGCGATTATCATCCATCGTCCACCTTTGCAATATGTCCATTATATTTCGTCGACTTGAAGAAAACAAGAGAGGGTGCTGTGTGCCAGCGGCACACAGCACCCTCTCGAAGCAGAGCGTAGACATAGGAATGCGTAGCACGGAACAATCAGAGGAGTGCTAAAATTCCGTCTGCCATGGAGGAAAGAATGATGCAGCAGGATGTTGCCCCTGCATCCAAAACCCCTCTGGAGCGTTCACCCAAGCGGCTGGAGCGTCCGAATTTTGCCACCATGTCTTTGGTGGAATCACGTCCTGCTTCTGCAGCAGCTTTCATCTCGGGAAGGGCTTCTTCATAGCTTTTTCCTGCCTGGCCAGCTGCTCTCATGATATCCACTGCGGGAGATAGGGTGTCTACCAGGGTCTTGTCACCTACCTTTGCCTCTACAATTCCGCATAAGCCCTCCAGACCTGCTTCCAGCATCTTTGCAAAGTCTGCTACCGAGATATCCTCCAGATCCTCACCGGCCTCTGCCATATCCATCAGGATGGTTCCATAGATGGGACCCATGGAGCCGCCGATCTCATTGAGCAATATCATGCCCAGCTCTTCCAGTCCTTCTGTGAATGAGAAGACCTTCTCTGCGAATCTGTTCTCGAAAACCGTGAAGCCCTTGTTCATATTCATACCATGGTCACCGTCTCCGATCAGGCCATCCACTTCTCCCAAATAATCCTTGTTTTCCTGTATGCCTTTTACCATTTTCAGCAAAATCGATTTCCCGGCACTATTTTTAAATGTATCCATATCTTTCCTGCCTTTCGACTTATTTCTGCTTCAATCCCATGCTGTAGGCCGGCATATCAATGAGTTCCTTTAATTCCTCATCCAGCTTCATAACGGTGAGGGTTGCCCCGCTCATTTCCAGGGAGGTGAAATAATTGCCCACATAGGGCTTATAAATCTTGATTCCCTTTTCCTGCAGGATCTTCTCAATCTCATGATAGAGAACATATAGCTCCATGACCGGTGTCGCCCCAAGGCCTGAGACCAGAACAACCACCTCATCCCCTTCTACGAAGGGATAATCCGGAAGGACAATATCTGTCATACGCCTGGCCATCTGCGCTGCGCTCTCCAGGGGAACCACCTCAATGCCTGGCTCTCCATGATGGCCGATTCCCACCTCCATGGTTCCCTCCTTGATCGCAAAATTCGGATGGCCTACCGCCGGAAGCGTACAGGGAGTCAATCCAATGCCAACAGAGCGGGTGTTGTCAATGGCCTTCTGAGCGGCCTCTATCACCTGATCTAAGCTGCCTCCCTTGGCTGCCCGGGCACCGCCTACCTTCCACATCAAGACCTCCCCGGCAACACCCCGGCGTTTGTCTCTCTGATCCTTGGGGGCTGATGCGGCATCGTCATTGGCCACTACGGTTTTCACGGTAATGCCTGCTTTTTTTGCCATTTTCACGGCCATTTTCACATTCATATTATCCCCGGAATAATTCCCGTATAAGCAAGCAACGCCTTTTCCCTGGTCAGCTGCCTTGGCCGCATCCAAAAAGGCCATTGCCGTCGGGGAGGAGCATATCTCCCCAACAGCGGCCGCATCGCAGAGATTCTCCCCTACATAGCCGACAAAAGCCGGTTTATGGCCGGAACCGCCACCTGTAATCACTCCCACTTTTCCTTCCGGAATATTTCTTGCTTTTACTACGCGGGAATTCTCTGTAGCCTCCACGATGTCTGAATGGGCTTTCAGAAATCCCTGGAGCATTTCATCCACAATATCATCCGGATTATTTAAGATTCGCTGCATGATGTTAGTGTCCTCCTGCTTCACTTTCTTGTATGATGGTGCCAAACAGCGTACGACATGGGGTTTACTGGATCGTAAAGCCCCCATCTACCAAGAGATTGTGACCGGTAATCATCCCTGCCCCCTTACTGCACAGGAAGGCAATGACAGAAGCGATTTCCTCGGGCTCAGCAAATCTCTCTGCAGGGATTGTCTTCTTGAAGGCATCTCCTACCGGTCCGTCCCAGGCCTTATGCCCCAAAGCCGTAAGAACCACGGTGGGAGCTACGGAGTTTACACGGATGCCATATTGTCCCCACTCCTTGGCCATAACCTTAGTCATAGCAATAATTCCGCCCTTGGCTGCACAATAGGCAACGTGCTTATCGAGAGCTATAACTCCGGCCTGGGAGGCCATATTCACAATACTTCCCTTGACCTTCTGATCCATCATATACTTTCCCACCGCCTGAGCCATGAAGAAAGAAGCAGAGAGGTTAATGGCAATGGTACGATTCCAATCATCGGCACTGATGGTCTCTGCATTGTCTAAGGCCACGATCCCGGCGCAATTAACCAGGATATCCACCTGACCGAATCTCTTGACACCTGCCTCAATCACCTTGGCCGGATAGTCCATGTCACAGACATTTCCCACGACTCCTATGGCATTTTCTCCGATTTCAGCTGCAATCTCACCCAAAGCCGGATTCAGATCCGCAAGGATAAGATTCACCCCCTTTTCATGAAAGAACCTGGCCGTCTCATGGCCAATTCCCGCTGCTCCGCCTGTGATAATGGCTGTCTTTCCCCGCAGGGAAAAGTCCAGATCTACTCCTTCATAAGGTAACATATCCCAATCCTCCTGATTGAAAATCAATATCTGTTCTCATATTCCTGATAATTGTCCGGTGTAATCATTTCAAAGGGAATCCAGACTTCCTTGTCATAAGCCTCCCCCTTGACACACTTCACCGCTGTCTCAAGGGCGCCCTCAATCTGACCCTCTGCATTCTGGAAATCGGAGGCGATCATCTTGCCGCTGGCTACAGCAGAAACTGCATCCGTAATTCCATCGATACCGATACAGGGGATATCCTTGCCCTCAGACTCCACGGCTTCACGGGCTCCCAGCGCCATTTCATCATTTTCTGCCACCACCGCATCAATGTCATCTCCATAGGTGGTAAGCCAGGTTTCCATAAGGGCCATCGCCTCAGAGCGGGACCAGTTTGCCGTATTCTTATCCAGAATCTTAACCTTGGGATAATCGGCCAGAACGTTGGAAATACCTTCAATCCGCTGCAGCTGGGCGGACTGACCCATGGGACCCTCCAGTACCACAATGTTGAATTCTTCTTTTCCCATATAATCGATCATGTAATTCATGATCTCTTCTCCCGCACTCACATCCTGGGAACCCACATAGGCGGTCAGATTGTCATTGTTCACCATGGTATTCACGCCAATGATGGGAATTCCTGCTTCCACAGCCGCATCCACACAGGCTGAGCATGCATCTGCGTCCTGGGGATTCAAAATGATGGCATCCACTCCATCGGCAATCATGGTCTCAACCTGGGAAAGCTGGGTAGATGCGTCATTTTTCCCATCATAGGAGGTATAATTGACCCCATTGGCCTTTGCCCACTTCTTCGCCGCATTGTCCATTCTCATGCAAAACTCTGTCTGCAGGGTATAATAGGTTGCCCCGATGGATAAGCCCTCCCCACCGGCAGATGCACTTTTCGATTCCGTGCCGGCCGCTGATGATGCTTCTGATGACGCTGATGTGCTGGCCTCCGTGGCCGTTCCGGACTTAGAGGAAGCACCGGAATCAGAACCTCCGCCACCGCAGGCAGTCATTCCCACTGCTACACCTACTGTCATAAGACCTGCTACTACTCTTTTCATACTCTTTCTCATAAGACATCCTCCTTCTGAATCAAAAACTGTTCGCTGTCAGTCTGCACTGAGACCATCCAGCATAACCGCGCCAATTACTACAAAGCCCTTTACCAGCATCTGGTAATAAGCATTGACACCCAACATATCCAGCCCCGTTGACAGAACCTGTATAATCAAAATACCTACGATGGTTCCCCACAAACGGCCCTTGCCGCCGGAAAGACTGGTCCCACCGATGACTACAGATGCGATGGCATTTGTCTCATAACCATCACCGGTGGAGGTAACCCCGGAGGTGACACGAGCTGTCATAACAATTCCCGCCAGGGCAGAAAGGATTCCTGCAATCAGATAAACCGAACAGATAATCTTCCTGGTATTGATGCCGGAGACATGAGCTGCATCCCGGTTTCCGCCGACCGCATAGACATATCTTCCATAACGGGTTTTGTACAGAAGCACAAAGCAAGCCAATAAGACAAGAATCATAATCAAGCAGGGGATGGGAAAAAATCCCAGGCTTCCACCTCCGATTGCCTTATAAGCATCGGAAAGATTGGGGATGGGCTTGGCGTCTGTCAGCAAAAACTTGAGACCATCCGCCACGCTCATGGCTCCCAGGGTCCCCACAAAGGCAGGTACCTTTAAGTAGGCAATGCAGATTCCATTGAAGGTGCCGAAGATCAGGCCCACCAAAAGCCCGATCAGGACAGCCAGGAAAGCCGGATATCCCAAGGTAGACTGGGCAAAATAGGCAGAATACATTCCCGCACAGCCCATAATTGCGCCAACCGAAAGATCAATTCCTCCCGTCAGCACGACAAAGGTCATACCCACTGCCAAAAGTCCATCGATAGAAGCACTCCGAAATACATTTCGCAAGTTGGTCAGATTCATAAATCGGGGCTTTATCACCGTAATAATAATTACCAATAAAATCAAACCAATCAAGGATCCGTAGGATGCAATAAATTGCTTTTTGCTCATTTTATTTTTTCTGTCCGGATCCTTTTTTGTCACACCAGCGTTCATTCTCTTCACTCCTAATCTTAATTCTTGCCTGCCTGGTCTGGATCAATGCTCAGCTTGCATATATTTGAACTGCATCTGTGCAATCATCTCCTGATCAAATTCCTCTCTTTTCAGCTCTCCGCTGCACCTGTGATTGCTCAAAACGATGATTCGATCTGACATTCCCATTGCTTCCGGCATTTCAGAAGAAACCATAATAACAGCATTGCCCTTCTTCACATAATCTCCCATGATCCGATAGATTTCCGCTTTGGCACCCACATCGATCCCACGGGTAGGTTCATCAAAGATAAGAATATGGGGATGAGAAATCATCCATTTGGCCAACACTACCTTCTGCTGATTGCCGCCGGACAAGGATTTGACAGAAATGGATGGCCTGGCCACCTTGATCCGCAGGGCTTTGATCTGTTCATCCACTATATCACTCTCTTCTTTGTTCTGTAAAATTCCCTTTTTGACTAAATCCTTTAATGCCGCAATGGTAATATTCTTCTCCACGCTCATGGGAAGAATCAAACCCTCCCCTTTTCTGTCCTCTGTGACATAGGCGATCTTGTGTTCAATCGCTTCCCGGGGACTCTTGAAGTGAACCTCTTTGCCTTCCAGAAGAATCCTGCCGGAATCCGGCTTGGACATTCCGAAGATCGAATGCATCAGCTCCGTTCTCCCGGCTCCCACCAGACCGACCAATCCCAAAATCTCACCCCGGTGAAGCCGGAAGCTGATATTCTCATATTGTCCCTTCAAAGACAGGCCTTCCACCTCCAGGATGGGTTCTCCTATCTCAACCTCCTCCTTGGGAAACTGTACATCCAAATCACGTCCTACCATATTGCGGATCAAGGTAGTTTCGTCCACAGCATCTGCCTGAAAGGTATGGATATAATTTCCATCCCGCAGGATGGTCATTTCATCGCAGATCTGAAAAATTTCGTCCATCTTATGGGAGATATAGATGATTCCTACCCCTGCTTCCTTCAAGCCCTGGATCATGGCAAAGAGGCTCTCCACCTCCTTGTCGGTAATAGAAGAGGTGGGTTCGTCCATAATGACCACTTTGGCATCCTGGGAAATCGCCTTGGCAATCTCCACCATCTGCCGATCTGCCACCCGCAGCCGCTTCATCTTGGTTCTGGGATTCAGTTGAATCCCCAGACGATTCAGTAGCTCCTCTGTTTGCTGATACAGCTGACGGTAATCTACCAGGCCAAAGCGCCCAGGCTCCCTTCCTAAATAGATATTTTCCGCCACAGACATCTCCAGCTCGGAGGACAGCTCCTGATGGATCATAGCAATTCCCAATTCTCTGGCCTTTGCCGGGGAAGAGATCTCCACCTCTGTGCCATTCATAAAAACCTGGCCGGAATCGGCAGTATGGACACCTGCTATCACCTTCATCAAGGTGGATTTTCCTGCCCCGTTCTCTCCCAGCAGAGCATGTACAGTGCCAGCCTTTAGAACGAAATTCACACCGTGCAGAACCTCTACTCCATAAAAGCTTTTGTGAATATCCCTTAGTTCGATTAAGCTCACTCTTTTTCCACCCTTTCTCTGCTAGCGTTTCCTGTCATATTCCACAAAGGCATCCACCTTGGGCTGGGAAGAAGACCCTTCCACAAATTCATTGGTGAAGAAAGCATCTGCCAGGGTCTCTCTGACCTTGGAACCGGTAGTAAAAGCCCCCATACAGATAATATTTGCATTATTGGACAGCCTCGCCCTTGTGGCAGAATAAACATCGCAAGCCAAAGCTGCATAGGCACCCTTTACCTTATTAGCGGCAATGGAGACCCCCAGGCCGGTTCCGCATAATAAAACACCCCGGTCAAACTCCTGGGACGCTACCTTCTCTGCCACCTGAATGGCTACCCGGGCATAGATAGGATCATCACTGCCGAAATCCGTCACCTGGCCGTAGCCCTTCTCCTCGATATATGCAATCATTGCCTGTTTCGCTTCCGCCGCATTCGGATCACAACCTATCGCTATTTTCATATTCCGTCCTCCTTGGATGCCTTCAGTATATGCATTCTGCACGACGAATCCAATCCTACGGGATTTAGAATTGGTGGATTATTTTAAGATTTGGGTAAATTAGTTAAAATTCATCCCGTTTTTGTGTTATACTGGGAAACAACTACAGGAAGGAGGATATGCCGTATGGCAAAGAAACGAAGCGTTCTGATTGTGGACGACGAATTTCGCATTGGCATTCTGATCCAGAAGCTGACCCATTGGGAGGAATTGGGTATGGAATGCCTGGCGGTTTTGGATAATGGAGAAGCAGCCCTGCAGGTCATCAAGGAGAGCAGGCCGGATATCGTAATTACAGATGTCCGCATGCCTAAGATCAACGGATTGGATCTGATCCAGATGGTCAGAGACCAGAAAATAAATACACAATTCGTAGTCGTCAGCGGTTACAAGGAATTCGAGTATGCCCGAAGAGCCATGACCTACGGGGTAGAATCCTACATTTTGAAGCCTGTCAATGAAATGGACTTAAACGAAGCTTTAAAAAAACTCCGGGATAGACTGGATGCGGAAGCCCAGGAACAGTTCGCCCAGGAAGAGTGGAAGAAAAAGGTGGAGGAAAGTAACAAGATCATCAAGCGGGACTTTCTCAGAAATATCATCGACCAGAAGGAAGAGAAAAACCTGACAGGAAGTTCGGTTTCCATGAAGGGGGAATTATTTCGGGGGATCGACATCAAGTTGGATTATGCGGATCTGGATCGGATGGATACCAGGCAGGAAACCATAGTGACCGCTAAAGTCCAGGAATTCGTGGCGCTTCTCCTGGAAGAAGATCTAAAGCAGCTCCTGATCTGTCCCAAGGAATCCTTACACATTTACTGCCTTCTGAACTACGATGGGAGCGAAAGCCGAACCATCAACAAAAAAATCGGTGCCCTCCTGATTCAGATCAAGGATTATTTATTAGGCTTTGAGCTCTACGAAGTCACCATAGGTGTCGGTGGGGAGCGAACCACCCTGGGCGATGTTCGTTTTTCCATTTTGGAGGCTTATCAGGCCGTTTGCAATCGCATGCTTCTGGGAACCGGGAGATTGATCTACGGAAGCACCCTACCGGCTAATGACGGGGAGGAAATTCTGAACCGCCTGGCAAAGAGTCGTGAGAAAATCCGGGAAAGCATCGAACATTGTTCCAGGGAAGAGTTAAATCATTGCATTGGTCAGATATTTAGCGAGCCACCTGCCGGGGAAACAAGGGACTGCACCGGCTATTATACGGGCTGTGAGGATTTTCTGGACTATTTCTTCCAAATACTGGATCAGGAGGATCTGTCCGCTTATCGAAAAAAGATTCAAAGCAGCTACCAGCATTGCTATAAGGTCAGTCAGCTGCAGCGGCTCCTACGAAAGAATCTGGGAGAGTGTGTAGAGTCCCTGCGGATTCAGGAGGAAAATAAGAATTCCAAGCCGGTCAGACTGGCCATGCAATATGTAGAAGAACATTATCGGGAGAAAATCCTGCTGGAGGACATAGCAGCCCTGGTGGATCTGAATCCGGTCTACTTCAGTGTCGTTTTTAAGAAGGAGACAGAGATGAATTTTTCCGCCTACCTGATCAAGGTTCGCATGGAGAAGGCAAAGAAAATGCTCACGGCCACCAATGATACCATCGCCGCCATCGGAGATGCGGTGGGATACGGGGACCAAAAGTACTTCAGTCAGCTCTTTAAGAAGGTGGTTGGGATCAAACCAGTCGTTTACAGAAGGCTCTATTCATAGGGTCACAAGGGATACCAGATATGAAAAAAATCAGAATCATGGGCTATCTATTATGTATCGGATTAATAGGGGGCCTGGTAGTTCAACTCCATACCCGCAACAGATCTACCATACTCCTGCTGGGGCTGATCAGCTTCATAGCCTGCGTCAATCAGATTTATATGGAACTTCATATCTATCAGCCCTTGCGCAAAAGCTTTTCCAGATTAAGTCGGGAGGAGGACGCCCCTATTCATCAGCTTTTTTCGGATGTAACCTCCCATGATTCCTACATGGAACAGCTGGAGCAGCTGATCGAACGCTATGTGGATGTAAAAATCAGGAAGAACAACCTGGAAATATTCAACAAGCAAACGGAACTTACCGCCTTGCAAAGCCAGATTAATCCCCACTTTCTCTACAATACCCTGGATACCATAAGGGGGCAGGCTATGGTGGACGACAATTTAGAGATTGCAGGGATGATCGAGACTCTCTCCTCCTTCTTTCGTTACAGCATCAGCCGCAAAGGAACTATGGTCACTCTAAGGGACGAGCTCAGCAACATCCAGAATTACATGAGGATTCTTCAATTTCGCTTTCGAGACCGCTTTACAATGGAAATTTTGCTGGATGAGGAGGATCTGACTGCCTATGATTTCTACGTGCCCCGGCTTATTTTACAGCCTATCGTGGAAAATGCTGTCGTGCACGGCCTGGAAGAGAAGATGGAAGGCGGTCAGGTGGTCATCGATATCACCATAACCGATGACCTGGTCATCACGGTTTCCGACAATGGAAAGGGCCTGACTTTAAAGGAACTGGATCAGCTGAATCAACGCATCCACTCCCCCCGTTTTATCCTGGAGCAGGAGGTCCCAAACAGCAATGCCTCCACCGGCATTGCTCTCCCCAACATCAACAAACGGATTGTGCTGCTTTACGGGGAAAAATACGGTCTGAATGTCTATAGCTCTATAGACTGCGGGACGGATGTGGAGATTGTTTTGCCCATCAAAAATCAGGTAGAGGATAAGGAACTTGAAGAAAACATTATTAAAGATCAATGATTTCAGTCTGCATAGCCAACACCTGGGAAAACTGTCCCATGTCTCTCTTCACATCCTGGCGGGAGAGGTTACTGCTCTTCTAGGCTTGGTTGGATCCGGAAAAGAATTGCTGGTGAAGGTTCTAAAAGGGCAAATGGACCTGGATTGGAGGAGAAATTGCTTCTATCTCCAGGGTAACAAGATCCTTAATTATGCCCAGCTAAGCCAGGTGACCTGTCATATCCTGGCAGAGACTTCCCTGATTCAGGACTGGACGGTGGCCGAATATCTCAGTCTGCGAGATGTCAGCTGGTATCTGTCCCGGCGAACCAGGCGCAGAATCTGCCAAAATGCCCTGGCCCTTTTGGAAGAGCTGAATCTTGACATAGATGTGACCCAGAAACTAAAAAACCTGGGGGAATTGGAAAGAAGAATGGTAGAGATTGTCCGAGCCCGAAAGGAAGGGGCCAAGATCCTGATCCTGGAGGATGAATGCGAAGGCATGACTCCGGAGGAACTGGTGCAATATGCCGGTTTTTTAAAGAGGATTATTCAGGACAGGATGGGAATCCTTCTCTTATGCAATGCCCGCAAGGCAGCTGAAGTCCTGGCAGACACTTATTATATCTTCCGCAAGGGGCGGGTGGTGAAAAAGCGGAACAAGCATGTCCCCTACGATGACCAGGCAATCAGCAGATATATCCTGGGGGGAACCATGGTCGGCAAGAAGAAGAGCCTTGACAGCTACAGGAGACATCTCTACAAAGTCAGAGAAACCGTCTATGGAATTCAAAATATGCAGATCTATGGCTGCAAATACGATACCCTTTTCAAGCGATCCGAGGTGACCGTTTTCTCCATCTCCAACCACCGGGAACGCCACAGGATCTTTATGGAACTCAGCGGCCGTGCAGTGGCAGACTCTTCTTCCTATCTTTTGGGAAAGGATTGGATCCGGCAGCCTAAGCCCCAGGACTTTTTGGCACAAAAGATTGTTTCCCTGATGAGAACAGGCAAGGACTATGAGGCCTTTGAAGAAATGAGCGTAGGCGATAACCTCTTATTGCCCTCCATTCGCAAGGTACCCCAGGTGGATTACCTCCTGTCAGGAGGTAAAATCACCCAGGTTCTGAGTCAATCTCTGGAGCTGGACCACATTGGCCCCCATACGAAGATGAAGGATCTGGGCAACAATCAGCACATTGTCGTCAGCCTGAACCGCTGGTATATTTTTAGGCCCCGGGTCATCGTCATGTACGATCCTTTTATCGGCTGCGATGAATATACCATTTCCCTGATTCTGTCCTATATCAAGAAATTTACCAACCTGGGAAGTGCAGTGATCCTGGTAAAATCCAATCTGGAATATACGGAAAAGATAGCGGATCGAACCTTTTCCATAGGATAAGGACCGCCCCCCTGTCCGGATCGCGTTGGCA
>CAVLCU010000046.1:0-16613 GCA_963661545.1 Lachnospiraceae bacterium
GGCTGAGTTAAATACCAAATATTATACCAGGGAGGATCAATATTCCGACGGGGACATTGAGGAGACCATGCTGGAGATGGCCAGAGAGGGCCTTTCCTATGGAGATCTCCCCCAGGAGGAGGTTTCCTTTCCCCTCATCTATCATTTTGCCCCCATTCGTGAAAATATCTTGAATTGGTATCCTTTTCGGGAGAAGGCCTCGGTGCTGGAGATCGGCTCCGGCTGCGGCGCCATCACGGGACTGCTCTGCCGCAAGTGCCGCAGGGTGGTCTCGGTGGAGCTGTCCCTGCGAAGAGCTTCCATTAATTATGAGCGCCACCGGGACTGGGACAATCTGACCCTGATGGTGGGCAATCTGAATGATATGGATCTGGGGGAGACCTTTGACTATATCGTCCTCAATGGGGTCTTGGAATATGCAGCCAGCTTCACTGCAGGGGAGAGACCCTATGTGAGCTTTTTGCGGAAAATGGCCGCTTTTCTGAAGCCGGAAGGACGGATCCTCATCGCCATAGAGAATCGCCTGGGCTTAAAATATTTCGCAGGAGCCCCCGAGGATCATACCGATCAATATTTTCTGGGACTGAACGACTATCCGGGCTGTACCAGCGTCCGCACCTTCAGCAAGGGGGAGCTGACCAGTCTGCTGAAGGACAGTGGTCTGCCCCGGATGCGCTTCTATTATCCCTATCCAGATTACAAGTTTCCCCGAGAGATTTTTACCGATGAAACCCTCCAGTCCAATGGCTATGGCAGGGACTACCAGTCCTTTACCGGCAAGAATTTTGCCCTTTTTGAGGAAAGCAGCCTGGCTCACAGCCTGGTCCAGGAGGGAATCGGGGCAGAACTGGCCAATTCCTTCCTGGTGGAGGCGGGAGCCCAGGATTTCCCTGAGGAAGGACGGGTTCTCTATGCCAAGATGAACAGTGAGCGCCAGGAGAGATTCCAGATCGCTACCCTGATCTGCCAGGAGGCTGGGGGAGAGAGAAAGGTGGTCAAGGAAGCCCTTCGGCCGGAGGCGGTTCCCTTTGTGGATTCCATGCGGACGGCGGGAAGAAGGATTCTGCCCGGTTCCTATGCTTATCTGGAGGGTCAGGGGGCAGAGGGGCGGATGGAATATCCCTTTATCCAGGGGGAGACCCTCCTTAGCCGCCTGCAGAAGATGGCCAAAGTCCGGGATCGGGAGGGAATCCTGCAGACCCTGGGGGATTTCCGGGATTCCTTCTTTGAGGGAGCCGTAAAAACGGGAGCCTACCAGGGGGAGGATTTCCAGGCTGTCTTCGGAACAAGGCAGGGAAAGGCGGAATATGATTGCATCCGCCCTGCCAATATCGACATTGTCTGCGACAACATTTTCCCGGGAGAGGATAAGACCTATATCATCGATTATGAGTGGATCTTCGACCTGTCCGTTCCGGTACCTTTTATTATGTGGCGGATGCTGCATGACTTCTATATGCGGACGCCGGAGCTGTCTGCCTGGATGACCTACCCAGACCTGATGGAGGGACTGGACATCGATGCAGAAGATCAGAGGACCTTCCTGGCCTGGACCAAGGCCTTCGTCTACGATTATGCAGGCTGCGATGGCCTCAATCCCTATGCGAAGCCCCCCATCCGTCTGGATCTGACACAGCTTCGCAAGAAGTATTTCCAGCAGACAGAGCTGGTTTCGAAATTGTATTATGATACTGGCAAGGGCTTGAACGAGGAGGAGTCCCTGGAAGCGCATTCCCACCTGTCCCGGGGGCGTTTTTGCATTTCTTTCGACCTGTCCCGGATTTCGGACATTCGCTATCTGCGCCTGGATGTGGCTCAGATGCCCTGCTGGTGTATCATAGACCGGGTGGACAGCGGCTGTCAGACCGGCCTTTTGCCCCAGGAGCCCTATCAGCAAAAGGGGAAGAAGACGGTATTTTTTGCCGACCGTCCTGCCTATGTGATTGACACCTTTACCCCCAACCAGGTGGGCAAATTGACCATTTGGGGCCGCCTGAAGAGGCTGGATCGGGGCACCATGCTGACTGCCCTGCGCAAGCTGTCGGAGGAGGTCAAGGAAAGGGATGTCATGCTGGAGAATCGCAGCCGCATGGAGTCCTCCCTCCGGGCAGAGATACAAGAGCCCAAGGAGGCCCCCTCCCTGGGAGGCTTCCTGCGTAAAACAGCCCGCAAGGTTCTGGGCAGGGACCAAAAGCCCCAGGACAAGCCCCTCTTCCTGGCCGCACCGGCAGGCAGTGTGGATGTCTTCCGTTATGAAAATGGGATGGTGCATGCAGCCGGTTGGGCCTATGACCTGACCTATCCCATGGAGAACCCTCAGATTGCCTATTATCAGGGGACGCAAAGGCTTGCCGCCCACCGTTATGTCACCATCTACAGAAGTGATGTGGCAGCGGCTCTCAACCGCAGCGAGGCGGAGGCCGGGGGCTTTGCCATGACGGCTAAGGTGCAGGCAGCCGCTGACCTGCAGGTGGTTCTGGAATATGACATCCCTCTGGGAAAGGCCGCCTTGATCCTGGGTCAGATTCCGGGGGATCCCTCCCAGACAGAGACCTGGGTGCGCCCTGCTATGGACGAAAGCCAGATCGGAGATATCCGCCATTTCCTGGAGCAGCAGGTGGTGGACAAGCCGGAATATCCGGCAGAATTGTTCGGGTATACCATCGATATCATTATACCGGTCTACAATGGCTATGACTTCCTGCAGCCCCTTTTCGCCGGCCTGGAAAAGACCCATATGCCCTACCGCCTGCTGGTGGTGAATGACAAGAGCCCGGATCCTCGGATCCTGCCCTGGCTGGAGGCATATGCAGCTGCCCATTCTAATATGGTTTTGCTGAATAACCAGGAGAATCTGGGATTCCTCCAGTCTGTGAACCGGGCTTTGGAACTGGCAGAACATCATGTAGTTCTCTTGAATACCGATGTGGAGGTGCCGGATCAGTGGCTGGAACGCCTGATGCTTCCCATCCTTTTCCAGGATAAGGTGGCCACCACTACTCCCTTTACCACCTGCGGCACCATCTGCAGCTTTCCGGATTTCTGCCGGGACAATGCCATGTTTGAGGGCATGAGCCTGTGGCAGGTGGACGATGTATTCCGCACCATCCGTCCCCAATATCCGGTCTTGCCCACGGGGGTAGGCTTTTGTATGGGAATGAACCTCCAGGCCATTCGGGAAGTGGGCCTTCTGGATGCCCAGCATTTCGGCAAGGGCTATGGGGAGGAGAATGATTGGTGCCAGAGAGCCATTCAGGCAGGATATAAGAACCTGCAGGTGGATAACCTCTTCGTCTATCACAAGCATGGAGGCAGCTTCCTGTCGGAGGAGAAGAAGCGGCTGCTGGAGGAGCATGCCCAGGCTCTGCGGGAGAAGCATCCCAACTATGAGAGGGATGTGGCAGAATATTGTCAGAGCGATCCTATGAAAACCGTCCGCCTCTACGTCTGCTCTCAGCTTTTGAACCAGCGGCCGGATCTGAAGACCACGGTGGCCTTCGACCATAGCCTGGGGGGCGGCGCCACAGAATATTTGGAGAAGAAGAGGCAGGCTCTCCTGCGGAAGGGACAGAAGTTTATCCGGATCCGCTATAATATCTACGAGAATAAATATCAGGTAAACTATGCTTATAAGAAATACCAGATCGAATTCTTCACGGAGCAGCTGGACCGGGTTCTGCCGGTTCTGGGTCGGGTGGATCAGATCTGGATCAATGAGCTGGTGACCTATCAGGGGATTTTCAAGGTTCTGGAGACCATCCGCAGCTGGCGGGAGGAGGAAGGGGCTTACCTGCAGATGCTGATGCATGATTATTTCGCCCTGTGTCCTGCCGTGAATCTCATGGATCAGGAGGGGAAGTACTGTGGGGTGGGAGATATCAGCCGGTGTCAGACCTGTATTCCGGCCAATCGCAGCAATGCCTGCCTGGATTATGAGAGTGCCCAGGCCTGGAGGAGCCATTGGGGCAGCTTCCTGGAGGCGTGCGATGAGGTGACGGTCTTCTCCCGGGATACGCAGCGGCTGCTGCAGAAGGCCTATCCGGACTTGCACAATGTGGCTTTGGTTCCCCATCGGCCCCACTACCTGCCTCCCCTGCCCCGGGCTGCCAAGACCACCCAGACCCTTAACATCGGCATTCTGGGTGTCCTAAGCTATAAGAAGGGTTTGCCGGTGATTCAGAAGCTGGTTAAGCTCATAGAGGACAAGAAGCTGCCCATCCGCCTTCGCCTCATCGGGGAGGTGGATGGGGAGATAGACTCTCCGGTATTTGACCAGACCGGCAGGTATCGGCGGGAGGATATTCCCCGCCTGACCCTGGAGAAGGATATTGATCTTTTCTTTATTCCCTCCATCTGGCCGGAGACCTTCTCTTATACCACTTCGGAGATTCTGGCCATGGACAGACCCCTGGTGGTCTTCGATGTGGGGGCGCCGGCGGAACGGGCCGGGACCTATGACAAGGGACTGGTGCTTCCCCTGGATTCTTCGGCGGAGACCATCCTGGACCAGATCCAGGACTTCGCCCGGAGGGTATGTGGGTTCGATCAGATTCCCATCCACAAGGAGAGAGTTCTTTTCCTGGCTGAGGAGATCTCCTTTGCTTCCCGCTATCGGGTGGAGCATTTCCGGGAGACCCTGGCCTTGCAGGGTTATGCCTCCGATTACTACCAGCTGGAGGAATATCAGCCCCGGGATCTGTCCCCCTACCGGTCTGTGGTCATCTATCGCTGCAGCAATCCGGAAGGGGTGGCTGCCGTCTGCCGGGAGGCAGGCAAGGCCGGGATTCCGGTTTACTATGATGTGGACGACTATGTCTTTGACTATGACCAGATTGCCTATCTGAGCTTTCTCAAGGACCAGGAGTATAAGGATTTCCGCCAAAAGACGGAGAACATTCACCGGTCTATGGAAGTCTGCGATGGCTTCCTGACCTCTACAGACACCCTGAAGAAGAAGATTCAGGACCATTTCCCGGGCAAACCGGTGGTCATCAAGCGCAATGTGGCCAGCATGGAGATGCAGGCCCTGTCGGTAGATGCCTGGAGAGATGCCCAGCATCGCCCGGATAAGGTCTGGATCGGATATTTCAGCGGTTCCGGCACCCATAATAAGGATTTTGCCATCATTGAGAAGGCTTTGATTCGGATCATGGAGGAATTCCCCCAGGTATCCCTGAAGCTGGGAGGGGTGCTGGCGGAATCTGCCCTGGATCAATATCACCATCGAATCCGCCGCTATGGCTTCATGGATTGGCAGAAGCTTCCTGCGGTGATCGCGGATGTGGACATCAATCTGATGCCCCTGGAGGATACGGAATTCCATTGGTGCAAGTCAGAAAATAAGTGGATGGAAGCAGCCCTGGTTCATGTGCCCAGCATCATCAGCCGGAATCCGGAGCTGGAGCAGGTGGTGGAATCCGGCAAGACCGCCTTCCTCTGTGCCAATCAGGAGGAATGGTATCAGGCTCTGAAGCAGCTGGTGGAAGATCCCCTGCTTCGCAGAACCATGGGCAACCGGGCCAACCTGCGGGTATTGGAGCGCTATACCACCGCTTATCCGGATGGGGAGGCAGTGGATCTGGTGCTGGGAAGGCAGTGATTAGTGGGCAGTGGCTAGTGGGCAGTGAGCAGTGATTAGTGGGCAGTGGCTAGTGAGTAGGGGGAGTCTTGAGAGAATGGGAGAATGGATATGCGGCAGAATCTGCTGGAAGTAAAACGGGAACGGTTTGACCTGACAGATCAGAGAAAATATCTTTTGCAGGGCATATGGCCTCGGGATGCCAAGGTGGAAGCTGTCTTTGGCGGACAGCGGCTGGAGACCCAAAAGGAAGCATGGAAGAATGACAGTGCCTTGGATCGCTTTAAGGATCAGGATCAGGAGGAGGGGGAAAGGATTAGCCTGACGGTTTACCTGCCCAGGGATCTGACCGGGGGTCGGCAGTTGGAGATCTTTGCCCTCACCGGAGCAGAGAGAAAGCGCTGGTTTCGCATCGGGGCAGAGGAGCTGGAGGCCAAGAGAAGGCTTCCCCACTTCTTCCTGGAGCAGGTGCAGAGGGATCTGGCAGACCATACCTGTTCGGTCACCGGCTGGGCTGCGGCTGCCCAGCCGGTGGAGATCCGGGTGACGGATCCCCAGGGGAAGGCCCTGCCGGCTCGGATCCAGCGCCAGACCCGGGTGGACGTACAGGCTCTGTATGGGGAGTGTCAGCCGGAGGAGAAATGTGGTTTCACGGTGGAAGTGAAGGATTGCCCCCGGCAGGGCCTTCGGCTGGTCTTCCAGGCAGGGGACCAGACCAACAGCCAGTCTATCAGCATGGAGAAGAGCCAGATCCGCAGGGAGCAGGCCTTGGAATACCTGAAAAAGACCCGCCAATATGTGAAAAACCATGGAATCCTGGCTCTGCCCAGGAAGGTGGTGGAGAAGCTGCGCAGACAAGACCAGCCCATTTCCTATGAGGAGTGGCGGCGCAGGCATCTGCCTACGGCCCAGGAGCTGGATCAGCAGAGACAGACTGCCTTCCCTCAGGGGCCGGTATTTTCCATTGTAGTGCCCCTGTACAAGACAAAAGAGAAGTACCTGCGATTGCTGGTGGATTCCATCCGGGCTCAGACCTACGGAAAGTGGGAGCTGTGTCTGTCGGACGGCAGCGGATCCCCTTCCCCCTTAAGGGAGCTTCTGGCAGAGCTGCAGGCCTGTGAACCCCGCATCAAGGTCATTTTCCATGACCAGCCCTTGCGGATCTCGGAGAATACCAATGCTGCCATAGAGGCAGCTGCCGGGGATTTCCTGGTTTTTGCCGACCATGACGATACCTTAGCCCCCAATGCCCTCTATGAGTGCGCCAAGGCCCTTCAGGACAAGCCGGATACCAGGATTCTCTATTCGGATGAGGACAAGGTGGATGGGGAGAGGGACAAGTATTTTGAGCCTCACATGAAGCCGGACTACAATCCGGATCTGCTCTGCAGCGTCAACTATATCTGCCATCTCTTTGTGGTGGAGAGGAGACTGGCCCAGGAGGCAGGGCTGTTGAGGTCGGAATATGACGGAGCCCAGGATTATGATTTTGTTCTGCGCTGTGTGGAGGCCAGTGACCGGATCTGCCATATTCCCAAGGTTCTCTACCACTGGAGGAGCCATCAGGAGTCCACGGCGGAGAATCCGGAGAGCAAGGCCTATGCCTTTGAGGCGGGCCGCCGGGCTGTCCAGGCCCATTATGACCGGCTGGGAATCCGGGCTTTGGTCTCCCAGGGAGAATATCCGGGGCTTTATCGCACCCGTTTTCTTCGGGATCATGACCCCTTGATCTCCATCCTGATTCCCAATAAGGATCATGTGGAGGATCTGGAACGCTGCATTTCCTCGATTGAGACCAGGTCCACCTATCGAAATTATGAATTTATTATCATCGAGAACAACAGCGAGAAAGAGGAGACCTTTGCCTACTACCGGAAGCTGGAGGCGAAAAAGGACAAGGTCCGGGTGGTCTATTGGAAGGAGGGCTTTAATTACTCCGCCATCAATAATTTCGGCGCCCAATATGCCAGGGGAGACTATCTGCTCCTTTTGAATAATGATACAGAGATTATCAATCCGGATTGTCTGGAGGAGCTGCTGGGCTATGGCATGAGGCCGGATGTGGGAGCCGTGGGAGCCCGTCTCTACTATGAGGATGATACCATCCAGCACGCCGGGGTGGTAGTGGGCTTCGGCGGTATTGCCGGCCACTGCTTTGTCCAGCAGCCCAGGGGATCCACGGGATATTGCCATCGGATCATCTGTGCCCAGGATTATAGTGCGGTGACCGCAGCCTGTATGCTGGTGGACCGTAAGGCTTTCCAAGAGGTAGGGGGCCTGTCCCCGGAGCTGGCGGTAGCCTTCAATGACATCGACTTCTGCCTGAAGCTGCGCCAGGCGGGTTATCTGATCGTATACAATCCTTATGCGGAGCTCTACCACTATGAATCCAAGTCCAGGGGGCTGGATAATACGCCGGACAAGGTGGCTCGCTTCAACCAGGAGATTGCCACCTTCGCCAAACGCTGGCCGGAGATCCTGCAAAAGGGGGATCCCTATTACAGTCCCAACCTGACCCTGGACAGCCAGGATTTCTCCCTGCGGAAGGAATAAAGGAAGAAGGAGTTTTCTCTCTATGAAACGAAATAAAAATGTAGATATTCTGCGGGCAGCGGCTATTTTGATTATTATCGTCTATCATGCCTATGCCTTGACGGGCTACCCCTGGAGCAGCCACGTGAGATTACACCGCCTCTTAAGCTTTGGCGGAGAGGTGGGGGTTACCCTTTTCTTCGTTCTGAGCGGCTATGGAATCAGCTGCTCTTTAAGCAGTCAGGACAGGCGGGGCAGCCTTCCCTCCTGGGGAAGCTTTATGAAGAAAAGGTGTCTGCGCATCATGCCCCAATATTATTTCTGCATCGTTTTTCTTCTGCTTTTCCAGTCCCAGGCCTGGATCAGCGGGCAGGGGCTGAAGCATATCCTGGCCTATGGCCTCTTCGGACAGAATCTGACGATCACCACCCACGGCTCCATCAATGGCGCCCTCTGGGCCATGGCCACTATCTTTCAGTTCTATCTCATCGCCCTGCCCCTCTTTCGCCTGGTCAGGAAAAACTGGCTGGTGACCAGTCTGGGGGCTATAGGGGTTACCATTGCCAGCAAATATGTCATTTACCATCTCCTGCTGGCACCGGCCGCAGCGGATGGAACGGCTTATTTTGTCTATGGAAGACAGCTGATCTCCGCCCTGGACAACTTCGTCCTGGGCATGGCGGCAGCCCTTGTGGCTGAAAAGCTTGCCCGGCGGGAAAAGGCCAGACGGGGCTGGCTAAGCCTGGTGGGGATTCTATTCCTTCTGGCAGCTGTTGTGGCCACTGCTTATTGGTATAACAGTCACGGACTCTATGTGGATGCCCTGCGAGGGTATGTGGGACATAGCCTACTGGCTCTCCTGCTGACTGGTCTGGTGCTGGTGGCAGCCATTTCCCCGGAGGCTCCAGGGATCTTGACAAGACCTGGCAGCTTTCTGGCCAAATACCAATATGGCATGTATCTGTGGCATATGCCCCTGATTGTCAGCCTGGTGAACGGATCTCCCGCCTTCCAGAAGCTGGCAGCCCACAGCTTTCCTGCTTTTGCGGTCAGCATCCTGGCCCTGGCAGGCCTGGTGGGAGTATTTCTGACCAAATGTATCGATGGTTATGTGACAGGACGGGCAAGCCGCCATCCGCAGGCAGGGCGATAGAACGGCTTGGCAGGGACCGAAGAGGAGGTGCCTTATGTGTGGAATTGTAGGTTATATCGGAAAGGAACAGGCAGCGCCCATTCTGCTGGATGGGCTGGCTCATCTGGAATATCGGGGATATGATTCTGCCGGTATTGCAGTATATGACGGGCAGGAGATCCATCTGGTCAAGTCCAGCGGGCGGCTCCAGGGCTTATATGACAAAACCCAGGGGGGAGCTTGTCTGCCGGGCTGTGTGGGCATCGGCCATACCCGGTGGGCCACCCATGGGGAACCCACAGATATCAATGCCCATCCTCATTTTAATCGGGATGCCTCGATTGCCGTGGTGCACAATGGCATTATAGAGAATTACATGAAGCTGAAGAAAAAACTCCTGTCCAAGGGTTATACCTTCCGGTCCGAGACGGATACGGAGGTCATTGTCCAGCTGCTGGATTATTATTACCGGGGCAACCCTCTGGAGGCCATTACCAAGGTCATGCACCGGATGGAGGGATCCTATGCCCTGGGGATTCTCTTCCGGGACCATCCGGGGGAGGTCTATGCCGTCCGCAAGGATAGTCCCCTGATCGTAGGCCAGGGGCAATCGGGCAATTTTATTGCTTCGGATGTACCGGCCATTCTGAAATATACCCGGGAGGTCTATTATATCGAAAATGAAGAGATTGTCCGCATGAGGGAACATTCTCTGGATTTTTACAATATTGACGAGGAGCCCCTGACCAAGGAGGCCGTGACCATCGACTGGGATCTGCATGCGGCAGAAAAGGAAGGCTATGCCTATTTCATGCTGAAGGAGATCTTCGAACAGCCCAAGGCTGTGGCGGATACCCTCCATCCCAGACTGCGCGAGGGACAGGTGGTCCTAGAGGAGCTGGGGATGACGGATGAGGAGATCCGCCAGATCCGGAGGATCCATATTGTGGCCTGTGGTTCTGCCTATCATACCGGAGTGACCGGCAAATATGTCCTGGAGGGGCTGGCCCGGATTCCGGTGGAAGTGGATCTGGCCTCGGAATTCCGCTACCGCAATCCCATTCTGGAGGAAAATGACCTGGTGATCGTCATCAGCCAGTCGGGGGAGACGGCAGATACCCTGGCGGCTCTGCGGGAGGCCAAGGCTCGCGGCATCAAGGTGCTGGCCATTGTGAATGTGGTGGGAAGCTCCATTGCCCGGGAGGCGGATTGTGTCGTCTATACCTGGGCCGGCCCGGAGATTGCTGTGGCTACCACCAAGGCCTACAGCACCCAGCTTCTGGTCCAGTACCTGCTGGCCTTGAAATTCGCCCAGGTGCGAGGTCATCTGTCCCAGGATGAGATGCAAGAATTGACCGCCGCCCTGGAGGCTCTGCCGGAGCAGATTACCGCCCTGTTGGCTCACCAGGAAAAGGTACAGAAGTTCGCCAACCGCTATCTGGCGGCAGAGCATGTCTTCTTCATCGGCCGGGGTATCGATTATGCCATTTCCCTGGAGGGTTCCCTGAAGCTGAAGGAAATCTCCTATATTCATTCGGAGGCCTATGCGGCCGGAGAGCTCAAGCATGGCACCATCTCCCTGATTGAGGAGGGCCGCCTGGTGGTGGCTGTTCTGACCCAGCCGGACCTCTATGCCAAGACCATCAGCAATATCGTAGAGGTCAAGAGCCGGGGGGCCTTTGTCATGGCCGTTACCCTGGAGGGCAACAAGGAGGTGGAGAAGGTGGCAGACTATGTCATCTATATTCCTGCCACCCATCCCTACTTTGCCAATTCCCTGGCGGTGATTCCCTTGCAGCTCTTTGGCTATTATGTATCCCTGGGCAAGGGTCTGGATGTGGACAAGCCCAGGAATCTGGCCAAATCCGTGACAGTGGAATAAGCGATGCCCCCCGGGAGCCGGCTTGCCTCCTGCAGACCGCCCCGGCCAACCCTTAGGTCTGCTGCAGGTCGGAGCAAAAAGCCTGGAATTCTGCCAGAAAAAGCTCCATGGCCGGGGACAGGTACTTGTTCTTCTTGTAGACGGCTGCCAGGGTGCAGCGAAGGACGGGCTCATCGACAGTAAAAAGGGTAAGACGGTCCAGAGGAAAGGAATGGGTCTGGGTGCCCAGCTCCGGCACGAAGGTAAAGCCAAGACCGGCAGCTGCCAGATTGACTGCGGTGGCTACATTGCCGGTACGCAGGATACAATTGAGAGTCAGATGGCGGCGGCTTAGCATCTGATTGACGAAATCCGTCAGATGTTGTCCCGGTTTGGACAAAATAAAGGGATTTTCCCGCAGGGAGGAGATGTCTGCATGGGGATGCTGCCCTTTTGGGAGCTCTCCTTGACGGCGCAGCATCTCCTGGACAGCGGGCATCTGTTGGGATCCGATCAGAAAAACATATTCCTGGGCCAGTATTTTGTAACTGGTATCCGCATAGTTGACGGGAAGGTTCATGATGCCGAAATCCACCTGCTCGGTCCGTATGGCATTCTCCAGAAAGGAAGCCGCCCCCTCCAGAAGACGAACCTGGATCAGAGGATGGCGGAGGGAGAAAGCAGGGAGGAATTCCGGCAGCAGAACCGAGGAACGCCAGAGAGGCATACCAATGGTAATGCGCTCCCGCCCCTGGTTGCGGATCTCCTCCATGCGAGCCGCCAGCTTCTTCTCCTCCTCCTTCCGATTCCTGACATATTCCAGAAAGTACTCCCCTGCTGTCGTAAGGCGCAGGGGAGTTTGTCTGCGGTCAAATAACTGGGCTCCCACGGAGGATTCCAGCCTTTGCAGATATTTGGTCAGGGAGGGCTGGGATACATAGAGACTCTCTGCCGCCTTAGAAATACTCTGATACTCTGCAATCTTCAAAAAATAATCATAATTCACCACCATCCGAAACCCTCCTTTGCTTCTGTCTCCCCCTTAGGCTCCATCTAAGATCTATTCTACAGAAAAACAGATGATTTGCAAAGGGGGAGATAAAAGAAAGAAAAAATCTGCCCAAAAGGCCTCTCGGCTCAAGAAGGATCCGAGGGGCCTTTTTGACAAAACGCATAAAAAAGGATAAGAAAAGATACATTTCCCATGCATATTCCATGAAAGGCATACCTTTGATAGAAGAAGAGATATTGGACATTTGCACAAAGGGAGTGTAACCTAGAGATAACACAAAGAACCGCGGATTCTTTACAATAAGCCCTGCAGTATGACCGGCAGGTTGCAGGGCAAAAGATAAGGGAGAAGCTTATGGAGAAAAAAACGAAAACAAAGATCCAATGGATATTGGTACTGGGAACTGCCTGTACATGGTTCGGACAGCATTGCGGAGCCGGTTTTGCCTCCGGCGCCCAGGTGACCAAATATTTTGCCACCTCCGGCTGGAAAGCCATCTTTATGACCTTGATTCCCTTTGTGATCCTGGGAGTGGTCATGTACCTGATGAGTGAATATGTCAGACGGACCGGCGCCCACGGATACAAGGATGTGGCCTTAAATCTCTACTCCAAGAATTCTGCAGTGGGCAGGGTGATGCTCTTTGTATGGGATGTCAGCCTTATGTTGAACATCTTTATCTCAGGAGGGGCAGTAGTGGCAGGATGTTCTACCCTCTTGAACCAGACTCTGGGAATCCCCTATGTTCTGGCCTCGGTTATCTTCGCCGCTATTGTTGCCCTGATCTGTATGTTCGGCGCCAAGGTAATGGCCAGGATCAGCCTGGGTATTGTATCCGTATTAATCGCAGCCCTTTGTATTGTGGCCTTTGCCCTGCTCAGTAAAAACTGGTCCTATCTGGGAGAGATCCTGGGACAGAGACAGACCTTTGGCGCTTCTCCTACCCTGACTCTTACCAATACCATCTTCTATGTGGGAATCGGAAGTACCTTTATTGTTCCCCTGACCTCCATGGCCTGTGAGTTCAAGAGCAAGCAGGACTCCAAGGTTATGGCTGTCTCCGGCGCCTTGATGAATGGATTGACCCTGCTCTTTGTAACCCTGGCTGTCCTGACCGGTATGCCGGCGGCCATGGAATCCAACCTTCCGGTATTGGATATGCTGAATGCCAATTTCAGTTCCACAGGTCCTCTGGCCGTCGTCTACCAGCTGGCTCTTTTCCTGGCTTATCTGACTATGGCAGATGTATTTGCAGCGATCCAGAGATATGGGGCTGTGATCAACAAAAAGGGGAAATTCAACCAGACCGTCGTGGACGGAATTCTCTGTGTCGTCTTCCTGCTGTGTGCCATCCTCATTGCCCAGTTTGGGTTGAAGGCGCTGGTGGACAAGGGATATAAGATCCAGTCCTTCCTGAGAATTCCCCTGTATGTGGTATGTACCCTGATCTTTGTTCCCATCCGTCTGCACCAGATGAAGAAGAAAAAGAGATTGGCAGCGCAGGACCCCCAATAAATAGGTTAGGAGAAAAAACATGAAAGAATTTGAAGAAAAATACCGTGCAAGATTTGAGAAGCTCTCGACTACCAACGTATCCGATGCCATGGACGCCCTGGGAATTAAGGGTTCCACCTACGGCATCCGGCCCATGCGGGAGAGCTGGGGCAAGGTGGTAGGTCAGGCTATTACGGTGAAGATGACCGCAGCGGGAGAGACCAAGACCAAGCATCACTTGGGCATGAAGGCCATCTCCTTGTCCACCCCCGGGGACATTATCATCATTGACAATGGAGGCAGGCTGGATACCTCTTGCTGGGGCGGCATCCTGGCCAATAGCGCCAAGGCCAAGGGAGTGAAGGCTGTCATCATCGACGGAGCCTGTCGGGACCTGGATGACTGTATCGACATTGATTTCCCCGTTTATGCCAGGGGAACGGTGGTTTGGACAGCCAGAGGCCGGATTATGGAGCAAAGCACCAATGAAATGATCCAATTCGGCGGTGTCCAGGTGAGACCCGGAGATGTGGTGATGGGAGACCGCAGCGGCGTCGTGGTGGTTCCCTGGGAGCGGGTAGACCAGGTTCTGGACAAGGCAGAGGGCCTCTATGAGAAGGAAGAGGCGATGATCAGGGAAATTCTGGAAAGCGGAGATGTCCTGAGCGTCGATAACAAATTCGGCTATGAGAAAATGCTGAAATAAGGATATGAGGAGTAAGAACATGGAGAATTTGAGAGATAGACTGAAAAAACTGGATGTAGCCAGTTTATCCGATGCCATGGATAAGCTGGGCCATCCCTGCGGTTTGCTGGGACTGCATGCAGTGGTAGCGGGTAAGCACATCTGTGGAAGAGCCTTTACGGTTCATTACGTGCCCTGTGGGGTGGAAAAAGGAAATGTAGGAGATTTTCTGGATGATGTCAAGGCCGGAGAAGTGGTGGTGATCGACAATGGAGGCCGCCTCCATTGTACCGTATGGGGAGATATCATGACCTTCGTGGCTGCCAAAAACGGGGTGGAAGGCACCATCATTGATGGGGTATGCAGGGATATTCCTGGAATTAAGGCCAACGATTATCCGATTTTTACCAAGAGCACCTATATGGTAACCGGCAAGGATCGGGTAACGGTGGATGCGGTCAATCAGCCGGTGGCTATCTCCGGTGTTCAGGTCTGCCCCGGGGACTACATAGTAGGAGATGATACAGGAGTGGTATGCATTCCGGCCTCCCTGGCAGAACAAGTGGCAGAGATTGCAGAGGGGATCGAGGCTACAGAACAGAAAATCATCGCAGAGGTGAAGAAGGGGCTGACTCTGAAGGAAGCCAGGGCCAAGCTGGGCTACCATCATCTGCAGACAAAGGAGGCCGAGGAATGATCGCACTTTATCTGGATCAATTAAACCCCCATATGGAGAAAATGCTGCTGGAACGCTGTCCGGACAGCGTGGATGTTCGCTTTTTGAATCCTACCACCGGGAAAAAGGGAGAGTTAAAGGATGCCGATGTATTCATCGTAACCACCTTTCAGGTAACCAAAGAAATCATAGATGCTGCCCCCCATCTGAAGCTGATCCAGCGCACCGGCATCGGGGTGGATATGGTGGATGTGGCCTATGCCAAAGAAAAAGGGATTCCCATCTCCGTATGCAAGGGCTTTAACAGCGTATCCGTGGCAGAATTGGCTCTGACGGACATGCTGGCTCTCTATCGCCGTATCGTTACCATGGATCAGACCACCAAGAAGGGCGAATGGCATACCTGGACCTACCGCCATGAAAGCTATGAATTAATCGGCAAGACGGTGGGGATTGTAGGAGCCGGAGCCATAGGGAAAAAGGTGGCAAAACGGGTTCAGGCCTTCGAGGCAGAAGTCATCTATTATGATGTCTATCGGCTGCCGGAGGAAAAGGAGAAAGAACTGGGGCTGACCTATCGCCCCCTGGAGGAGCTGATTCGGGAGGCGGGCGTGATTACCCTCCATCTGCCCCTGCTGCCCTCTACCCACGGAATCATCGGAGCTAAGGAGCTGAAAGCCATGAAGAAGTCGGCCATCCTGGTGAATACGGCCAGAGATCTGCTGGTGGATCTGGATGCCCTGGCCCAGGCGCTCCTGGAGGGAGAGATTATGGGTGCGGCGGTGGATGTTCTGGATCCCATGACGGAGGACAGTCCCCTCTACCATGCCCGGGAGACCAACCTGATCCTGACTCCCCATATCGGAGCCGCAACCTATGACAATTACGATCGGGTCTATCGGTTCTGTGCAAGGAATCTCTTGCATTTGCAGCAGGGAGAAGAGGCGGAAATGCCCTTGTAGGAGGAAAAAAATGTCAGTTGGATGCAAGATTGTAAAGGATTTTCCCCGCCCTTCCCGGGACTTGGTGGAACGTTTCCGGGGCAAGCAGGTGGCCAATATTGATGATAACATGGGACGGATTGCAGCGGCAGACCATTCCCTTGTCCCCATAGGCAAGGGACAGCTTCTGGGGACAGCCTTCACCGTAAGGGTGCCCCAGGGGGATAATCTCATGTTCCATGCAGCCATGGATCTGGCCAAGCCCGGGGATGTCATTGTCATCGATGCGGGAGGCTTCGAGGATCGGGCCATTTTTGGGGAGCTGATGGCTACCTATTGTAAAAGCAGGGGAATCTGTGGTATCGTGTGCGATGGTGCCGTCCGGGACAGCCAGGCCCTGGCTGAAATGGAGGATTTTCCGGTATTTGCCAAAGCTGTGACCCCCAATGGTCCCTACAAAAACGGTCCCGGGGAGATCGGCTGCCAGGTCGTCATAGGCGGGAAGGTGGTTCATCCCGGGGATATTATCGTAGGAGATGCCGATGGCTTGCTGATCATTTCTCCGGAAACGGCGGAGATGCTGGCTCAGGAGACGGAGGCAGTAGAGGAAAAAGAAGCAAAGATTATGGAACATATCCTGCAGGATGGAACCTATGAAAGACCCTGGGTATGGGAAATTCTCCATCAGATCGGGGTACAGGC
>CAVLCU010000047.1:0-1303 GCA_963661545.1 Lachnospiraceae bacterium
GAACAATGGAGAGGGCTATCGCCTGCGCTTCTCGCCGGAGGCCTTTCTCAGAGGCAGCCGTCAGCTGGTGGTGGATGGCCGAATCGTGAGAAGTGAGGGCTAAAAGACAGGCCACTAACCCTTAAGGGCTTGTAGGACAGGGAAGGGAAAGGACAGGAGGTCATGTGGGGAGAATGCCATGCGCACATTTTCATGAACGGAAGGGATTACCGGCAGGCAGTGGAGGAGCACCGGCAGGCACCTCATGAGGCAGGCATTCGCCGGGTGCTGGAGACCTACCAAAGGGCCGGTGTTACCTTTGTCCGAGATGGTGGGGATCATTTCGGGGTATCCAGGTTGGCCCGGGAGCTGGCCCGGGAGTATGGCATCCGTTTCCTGACCCCCATCTTTGCCATCCATAAGAAGGACCATTACGGAAAGGTAGTCGGGCGCTCCTTTGAGACCATGAGGGAGTATGCTGCCTTGGTTAGGCAGGTGGCGGAGGCAAGAGGGGATTTCATCAAGATCATGACCTCCGGCATCATGGATTTCGAGACAGACCATACTCTGACCGGCCAGGCCCTGGAAGCCTGGGAGGTTCGTGAGATGGTCCATATCGCCCACGAAGAGGGCTTTCGTGTCATGAGTCATACCAACGGCGCCAGAGCCGTGGAAGTGGCTGTAGAGGCGGGAGTGGATTCTCTGGAACATGGATATTTTCAGGATGCAAGGAGTCTGGACTGCCTGGTCCACAGCGCCGCAGTCTGGGTGCCTACCCTGGTAACTGTCCGCAATCTGCTGGGGAAAGGCCGCTTTTCCGATGCGGTTTTGCAGTCCATCTGTCTGCAGCAGGAGAGGAGTGTCCGAAGGGCTGCCGCAGACGGAGGAAGATTGGCTTTGGGCAGCGATGCGGGAGCCTATGGGGTCCTCCACGGGCAGGGTATTGCAGAGGAGTATCGGGCATTTCAGGATATTTTCCTGGAAGGCAGAAAGGAAGAGGACACTAAGGAGCAGGTCGATGGAGCGAAGGGAGAGAAAGCCGGGAAAGGGACAGGAACCTGGTCGAAATCTGCCCTGGATGCGATGCTGAAAGCAGGCGAGGCCAGAATCCAGGACTTCCTATAGCTGCAAAAGGTGGAAAGGAAAGGTTCATGATGGAGCACATACTCCCGGCCGTGGTGCTGGGCTTTTTAATGGATCTTCTGCTGGGGGATCCCAAGTGGCTCTACCATCCGGTGCGGATGATTGGGAAACTGATTACATGGTTTGAGGCAATCCTGCGAAGGATTTTCCCCAGGGGCAAAAGGGGCGAGAGAATAGCCGG
>CAVLCU010000047.1:1402-16502 GCA_963661545.1 Lachnospiraceae bacterium
TTTTTTTCTGGTAATTCTGGTCACGGGAATCAGTACAACGCTTCCTTTTCTCCTCCTTCGTTGGCTCTATGGCTTTCAAGTCTGGCTGGGCTTTGCACTGGAAAGCTTCTGGTGCTATCAGCTGCTGGCCATCAAGAGCCTGCGGGTGGAGAGCATGCAGGTCTATGAGCAGGTGAAGAAGGGAGATCTTCCCAAGGCGCGGTATGCGGTATCCAGAATTGTAGGAAGGGATACCCAAGGTCTGGACTTTAGCCAAGTCACGAAGGCGGCGATAGAAACTGTGGCAGAGAATTCCTCAGATGGGGTGGTGGCTCCCTTATTCTTTTTGATGCTGGGAGGAGCCCCGGGAGGATTTTTCTACAAATCCATCAATACCATGGACTCCATGGTAGGATATCGTAACCAGACTTATCAATATTTGGGTACCTTTGCAGCCAGGCTGGATGATGTGGTCAATTATCTGCCCGCCAGGATCGCAGGCTTGCTGATGGTGGCAGCCAGTTACCTGCTGGGTTTTGACGGCAGGAAGGCCTGGGCCGTCTACCGGAGGGATCGCAGGAAGCATGACAGTCCCAATTCGGCCCATACTGAGGCAGCAATGGCGGGAGCCTTGGATATTCAGCTGGCGGGAGATGCCCAATATTTTGGGAAGATTCACAGGAAGCCTACCCTGGGAGATCCTCTCCGCCCCGTAGAGGCGGAGGATGTGCCAAGGGCCAATCGATTGATGTACGGGACAGCATTTTTGGCCTTGTTGGCGGCTGCAGCCCTGCGGGCAGGTCTGGTAGGGCTGCTTTGGTATCTATGAGAAACAGAGGAATAAGGAAGAACAGGAGAAGGGGCAGAAATGAAGAAAGAACAGATGCATGGCGGTGATGTCTACCGTCACAGAGATGTGCTGGATTATTCCTCGAATACGAATCCCTTGGGGACACCCAGGTCAGTCATAGAGGCGGCAGCGGAGAGTCTGCGCTTTCTCTGTAACTACCCGGATGTGAGATGTGAAGAATTGAGGCAAGCCTTATCCGATTATGAGGGAGTGCCCCGGGATTGGGTGATCTGCGGCAATGGTGCTGCAGAGCTGATTTTCCTGCTGGTGGCCGCCCTGAAGCCCAGACGAGCCCTGGTGCTGGCTCCTACCTTCGCAGAATACCAGAGGGCTCTGGAGACCCAGGACTGCAGGATAGAGTATTATGACCTGACGGAGGAGGGGGGCTTCCTTCCGAAGGAGGATCTCCTGGACCCTGTCGATCCTTCTTTGGATCTTATGATTTTGTGCAATCCCAACAATCCTACCGGTCTGCTGATGGATCCGGAACTTCTGGAGAGGGTGGTGGAAAAGTGCCATCAGACAGGAACCTTTCTCCTGGTGGATGAATGCTTCCAGGATTTTCTGGATGAAGAGAAATACTACTCCATGAAGCATCGACTGGGACAATGCAGGAATCTTTTTCTTCTGAAGGCCTTCACCAAGCGTTATGCCCTGGCCGGCTTACGCTTGGGCTATGGTTTGTGCGGCAACCAGGACCTCCTGCTCAAGATGCAGGCTTGTACGCAGCCCTGGAATGTGTCTTTGCCGGCTCAGGCAGGAGGGCTGGCAGCCTTGAAGGAGGAGGAATATGTCCATAGAGCCAGGCAGCTGGTGGGAAGGGAAAGGGAATTTCTGAAGGGGGAGCTGAGAGGCTTGGGATTCCAGGTTTATGATTCTCAGGCCAACTACATCTTCTTTCGGGGGCCCAAAGGATTGGTGGAACAGGCTTTGGAGAAACGGGTCTTAATTCGGGATTGCAGCAATTACAGAGGCTTATCTGAGGGCTATTATCGGGTAGCGGTTCGGACCCACGCAGAGAATATTCGCCTTTTGGAGGCCTTGGCAGGGGGAGAGACAAAACAGTGAGCATAGAAATGCTGGGCATGGATTATCATCTGGCGCCGGTGGATATCAGGGCAGTCTTTGCCTTTACCAAGAAGGGCGCGGCTGCCTTTATGGAAGAACTGAAACAGAAGGCAGGGGTCAAGGGCTGCCTGATTCTCTCCACTTGTAACCGCATGGAGCTGTGGGTCAGTCTGACCGCCGACTGGGAGGGCTCTCTTCTGGAGGAGCTCTGTCGGCACAAGGGGGTGGATCCTGCAGAATATAGATCCTATTTCCGAACTCGCCAGGATCAGAAAGCGGTGAATCACCTTTTTCACCTGACCTGTGGCCTTCGATCCATGATCCTGGCAGAGGATCAGATCCTCACTCAGGTGAAGGAGGCTCATGGGATGGCGCGGGAATTCTATTGTACCGACAGTGTCCTGGAGGTCTTGTTTCGCAGGGCTGTGACGGCGGCCAAGCGGGTGAAGACGGAGGTGGTCTTTACCCATGCCAGTGAGACAGCGGTGGATCGGGCGGTGGCCCTGCTGGAGAAAGAGGGATTTTCCCTGGCAGGCAAGACCTGCATGGTGATTGGCAATGGGGAAATGGGCAGACTGGCAGCTCAAACCTTGGCCGGCAAGGGGGGGGATGTGACGGTGACAGTTCGTCAATACAAAAGCGGTCAGGTTCAGATTCCCCGGGGCTGCAAACGAATGGATTATGGAAGACGCATGGAGCTTTTTCCGGCCTGTGATCTGGTGGTCAGCGCCACCACCAGTCCCAATTGTCCCCTGCGGATGGACTTGCTGGAGGGTCTTACCTTGACCCATCCCATGATACTCATAGATCTGGCTGTGCCCCGGGATATCGAACCGGCCCTGGGAAAACTCCCTCAGATCCGCCTCTATGATATCGATGATTTTAAAAGCCCTGTGGAGGAAGAAAATGAGGCGGCTTATAGGCAGGCAGAGGATATTTTGCAGGAGGAAATCAAAGAATTCTACGACTGGCTGGAGGGGAGAGAATGGATTCCCCATATTCAGCAGATTCAGCAGGATGCGGTGACCGACCTGAACCTGCGCCTGCAGAAGCAGATTCGCAAGCTTCCCATGGAAGCCCCTGACCAGGAAAGGCTGATGAACAATATCGACACTGCTGTGGGCAAGGTGGTAGGAAAAATGCTGTTTGGCCTGCGGGATTGTCTGGAAAAGGACTCCTTTCTGGAATGTGTGGATGGATTGGAGCGTTTATATGGAGAAAAGTAAGACCTGTTTCCCTCTTTTTGTGGATCTGACCGCCCTAACAATCCTGGTGGTGGGAGGCGGCACCATCGCTGCTCGCCGGATACAGAGTCTGGTGGACTTCACGGAGGGCATCTGCCTCCTGTCGCCGCAGGCACATCCTGACCTCCAAAAGCTGGCCGCCCTGGGAAGAATTCGATGGATCCCACAAGCTTATCCGTCTATCGGTCCCGGTGAGGCGCGGGAGTCGGCCGGTGACTGGGAGGACAGTCAGAAGCTGCTTGGAAAGGCAGACCTGGTTTTAGCCTGCACCGATTGTCCCAAGACCAATGAGGCCATTTATCGAAGCTGTAAGCAGGCTGGAATTCCGGTAAATGTCTGCAGCGACCGGGAAAAGTGTGATTTTTATTTCCCGGGAATTGCAAGAAAAGGAAATCTGCTGGTGGGTATTACAGCCGGTGGTCAATCCCACCGGGCGGTTAGAAGATTGCGGGAAAGGATACAAAAGCTTCTGGATACAGAGGATTTCTGAAGGAGGATAGGTGGGATGGATAGAAAAGGCTTCGTCATCGGCAGCCGGGAAAGTGGCTTGGCTATAGCTCAGAGCCGTATGGTGATGGATTATATCCGATCCTGCTGCCCAAAGCGGGAGCCAGAGCTTCTGACCATGAAGACCACCGGAGATCGGATTCTGGACCGCCGGCTGGATCAGATCGGGGGCAAGGGGCTCTTTGTGAAGGAGCTGGACAAGGCCCTGCGGGAAGGCCGCAGTGACTTATCCGTCCACAGCATGAAGGATCTCCCCTCAGAGCTTGACCCGGATCTTCCCTTGGTGGGCTGCTCTAGGCGGGAGGATCCCAGAGATGTATTGGTATTGCCTCCCGGGTGCAAGGAGCCGGATTTCTCCCTGCCCATTGGCACCTCCTCCCCCCGGCGGATCCTGCAGCTGGGCAAGCTCTATCCCCAGGCGACCTTTGAAAGCGTCCGGGGGAATCTTCAAACCCGGCTGGGCAAGCTGGAGGAAGGCCGATACGGTGCCCTGGTGCTGGCAGCCGCAGGGCTCAAACGCCTGGGATACCAGGATCGCATCAGTCGGTATTTCTCTGTTGAGGAGGTCATTCCCGCTGCGGGCCAGGGCATTTTGGCACTCCAGGGCAGGGAAGGAGAGGATTATTCCTTTTTGCAGGGCTTTTGCTGTGAGAAAGCTCAGGCGGCAGCCCAGGCGGAGAGAGCCTTTGTCAGAGCCCTGGAGGGGGGCTGCTCCTCCCCCATAGCCGCCTATGCCTGGGTCGGGGAGGAGGGAAGGCTGGAGCTCTTGGGCCTCTACTACGATGCCCAGAGGAAGATCAGCCGGAGGGGGAGAAGCTCTGCTTCTATGGAGGAGGCAAAGGCCCTGGGGCAAAGCCTGGCAGCCAGACTGCGGGCCGAAGCGGAGGAGGCCATAAGCCCCTGGAGCCGATAGGAAAAGAGAAGGGGACAGTGACTTCAGGATAGCGGGTAAACGGGGTGAGAATATGAAGATGGGGAAAGTCTGGCTGGTAGGAGCAGGTCCGGGAGACCTGGGATTGTTGACCCTGAAGGGTCTGCAGGTGCTGCAGGAGGCAGAGGTGGTAGTCTATGACAGTCTGGTGGGAGAGGGCTTGCTGGCTTTGATCCCCGACGAGGCAGCAGTCATTTTTGCCGGCAAGAGAGCCGGTCATCACCATCTGTCTCAGGAGGAGATCAACCAGGTGCTGGTCCGGGAAGCTCAGGCAGGGCATCGGGTGGTCCGCCTCAAGGGAGGGGATCCCTTCCTCTTTGGCAGGGGCGGGGAGGAACTGGAGGTCCTTGCGGAGATGGGAATTCCTTATGAGGTGGTGCCGGGGGTGACATCTGCCCTTGCTGTTCCGGCTTATTGTGGAATTCCGGTGACCCACAGGAAGTTTGCCTCTTCGGTACATATCATTACCGGCCACAGACAAGAGGGAGGAGACAATCCCATCCCCTTCAGAGCCCTTGTGGAGACCCGGGGAACCCTGGTATTCCTGATGGGAGCCGCCAGCCTTCCCAAGATTTGCTCCGGCCTTTTAGAGGGGGGAATGGAGGGGGAGATGCCGGCTGCCCTTTTGCAGCAGGGGACAACCGCAGGTCAGAAGTGTATCCTGGCTACGGTTGCCAGCCTGCCCCAGGAGGTGAGAAGGCAGAAGGCTAAGACTCCTGCCATTCTCGTAGTAGGCCAGGTTTGTGCTTTGGCCGACCGGCTGGGCTGGTATGAAAAGCTGCCTTTGGCAGGTTATCGAGTGCTGGTGACCCGTCCCAGGCAGCTGGGCTTCTCTGTGTCGGAGGAGTTGAGACGGCGGGGGGCGGAGGTAGTGGAGCTACCTGCCATTGCGGTGACACCCCTTCCGGATCCTGCAAGGCTGCGGCAGGTCTGCGGCCATCTGGGGGACTATCGCTGGTTGGTATTTACCAGTCCCACGGGAGTTGGGATCTTCTTTGACCAGCTGCGCACCTTTTCGGTAGATCTGCGCCAGCTCGCTCATTGTCGAATTGCCGCCCTGGGAGAGGGAACGAAAAAGGCCTTACAGAAGCGGGGATTTTTCCCGGATCTTGTGCCACAGGTCTACGAGGGAGCCTGCCTGGGAAAAGCCCTGGCTGCGGTCTGCCATCCATCGGATCGGATCCTTTTGGCCAGGGCAGAGGCAGGCAATCGGGAGATTATAGAAGCCTTGACCGGATTTCAGGTGGAGGATGTGCCAATCTATCGTACCAGCTTTCCGCAGCAGAAGAAAATAGAGGAAAGAAAGCTCTTCGAGGAAGGATTGGTAGATTGCGCTGTATTTACCAGCGCCTCTACGGTACGAGGCTTTGTGGAAGCTACCAGAGGGCTGGATTACAGCAAAGTAACCGCTGCCTGCATCGGAGGGCAGACCCAGGCCTGTGCCGCTTCCTATGGGATGAAGACTTATGTGGCAGCAAAAGCCACCCTGGATAGTCTCCTGGAACTGGTGACAGAACTGGGACAGGAACAGCTAAATCATAAGAAATGGCGGAAGTGACCAAGATTTACAGATGAGGAGAACAGGACAATGGAGATGCTCTGCAGACCGCGCCGTCTGCGCGGAGGAGAGACCTTAAGAAAGATGGTTCGGGAGACGAGGATGGATCCCTCATCCCTTATTTATCCTCTTTTTGTCAAGGAAGGGTTAGAGGGAAAGGAGGAGATTCCCTCCATGCCCGGTCAATACCGGTACAGTCTGGAACGGTTGCCGGAGAAGCTGGAGGAATTGGCCGGGGCGGGAGTGGGAAGTGTCATGCTGTTTGGCATACCGGCCAGCAAGGATCCGGTGGGTTCCGGTGCTTATGCGCAGGAGGGGATCATTCAAAGGGCTTTGGCCAGAGCTAAGGCAGAGGTGCCGGAGCTTTATTATATTACGGATGTCTGCATGTGTGAGTATACCTCCCACGGGCATTGCGGGGTTTTGCACGGCCATGACGTGGATAATGATGGGACTCTGAAGCTGCTGGCTCAAACCGCCCTGTCTCATGCCCAGGCCGGAGCAGACATGGTAGCCCCATCCGATATGATGGATGGGCGGGTCCTGGCCATCCGCAAAAAGCTGGACGATAACGGTTTTGGCAACCTTCCGATCATGTCCTATGCGGTCAAATACGCCTCGGCCTTCTATGGTCCCTTTCGGGAGGCGGCCGGTTCGGCTCCCTCTTTCGGAGACAGGAAGACCTATCAGATGGATTATCATAACAGTCGCGAGGGACTGAAGGAGGCTCTTCTGGATCAGGAGGAAGGGGCGGATATCATCATGGTGAAGCCGGCCATGTCCTTCCTGGATATGGTGACCAGGGTGCGAGACCTGGTTTCCCTGCCGGTGGCGGCCTACAGTGTCAGCGGGGAATATGCTATGGTGAAGGCAGCAGCTGCCCATGACTGGATTCAGGAGGATAAGATTGTCTGTGAGATGGCAGTCTCCGCCTATCGAGCCGGTGCCCAGATCTATCTGACCTATTATGCCCAGGAGCTGGCAGCCTTTATGAAGGAAGGGAGAATCGGATAATGGGAAAGTCAGAAGAATTGATGGAAAGAGCCAGAAAATATATTCCCGGCGGGGTGAATTCTCCGGTTCGGGCCTATGGAAATGTGGGTATGACTCCTCGTTTTATTCAGGGGGCTACGGGCCCTTATGTTTTTGACGCAGACGGAAGGAAGTATATTGATTATATCTGCTCCTGGGGGCCTATGATTCTGGGCCACAACCGCCAGAGAGTCCTGGATAAGGTGATTCGTGCCTGCGAGGATGGGCTCAGCTTTGGTACACCCACCCAGCGGGAGGTGGACATGGCTGAATTTATCTGCACCCATGTTCCCCATGTAGAGATGATACGGATGGTGAATTCCGGAACAGAGGCTGTGATGAGTGCCATTCGGGTCGCCCGGGGATTCACCGGTCGGGATAAAATCATCAAATTCTCCGGCTGCTATCATGGTCACAGCGATGGCCTCTTGGTGGATGCCGGATCCGGCTTGATGACCGCAGGTGTCCCTGGCAGCGCCGGTGTTCCTAAGGGCTGTGCGGCAGACACCCTGACTGCCACGTACAATGATCTGTCCAGTGTAGACCAGCTCTTTCAAGCCAATGCGGGAGAGATTGCCGCCCTGATTGTAGAGCCGGTGGCCGCCAATATGGGAGTGGTTTTGCCCCAGGAGGGCTTTCTGGAGGGCCTAAGGGAGATTTGCACGCGAGAGGGAGCCTTGCTGATCTTTGATGAGGTGATCACCGGCTTTCGCTTAAGCTTTGGCGGTGCGGCGCAGAAATACGGCATTGTGCCGGATCTGGTAACCTATGGCAAGATCATCGGCGGCGGCATGCCTGTGGGAGCCTATGGCGGACGGCGGGAGATTATGGAATTGGTTGCCCCCCTGGGTCCGGTATACCAAGCCGGAACCCTAAGCGGGAATCCGGTGGCCATGGCAGCAGGACTGGAACAGCTTCGAATCCTCTGGGAGCATCCGGAATATTATGAAGAATTGGAAAAGAAGGGGAAGAAGCTGTACGAAGGCATGAAGAAATTGATCAAAGCTTATGAAGTCCCCTGTACCGTGAATTATGTGGGCTCTCTGGGCTGCCTCTTCTTCACGGAAGGTCCGGTGAATCATGATAGGGATGCCAAGGGTGCGGACACCCAGGCCTTTGCCCGCTATTTCGCCTTTATGCTGGAACATGGCATCCATCTGGCTCCCTCCCAGTTTGAGGCTATGTTCCTGTCCCAGGCCCATCAAGAAGAGCAGATAGAAGAAACCTTGCAGGTATTGGAAGCCTATTGGAAGCAAAGAGGGTAGAACATGTTAGTGGAAATCTATACGGACGGGGCCGCCAGGGGCAACCCGGAGGGCCCTGGTGGTTATGGCTGTGTGCTGCAGTATAGGGATAAAATGGGTAAACTTCATGAAAAGGAGCTGTCCCAGGGCTATGTCCGCACCACCAACAATCGCATGGAATTGATGGCGGCCATCGCAGGTTTGGAGGCTCTGCTGCGGCCCTGCCAGGTTCGGCTCTATTCGGATTCCAGATACCTGGTGGACACCTTCAATCTGCATTGGATCGATTCCTGGCAGAAAAAAGGCTGGAAACGGGGCAAGAATGAGCCGGTGAAGAATGTAGATCTGTGGAAACGCCTGCTAAAGGCCAAGGAACCCCACCAGGTAACCTTTTGCTGGGTCAAGGGACACGATGGACATCCTTTGAATGAACGATGTGATGCCCTGGCTACCGGAGCAGCGGATGGCAGCGATCTTCTGGTGGATCCGGGAGTCTGACAGGAAGGAATTAGGGATGCGGATGGGAAGGGTCCCCTTTGGCAGGGATAAGGGTTCCGGAAAGAGAAGAAAAACAGGAGGAAATACCTATGAAAATTTATGATGAATTGGTTGCCCGTGGGCTGATTGCCCAGGTCACGGACGAGAAGGAAATTCGGGAATTGGTGGACAATGGGAAGGCAGTCTTTTATATTGGCTTTGATCCTACGGCGGATAGTCTGCACGTGGGTCATTTTATGGCCTTGTGCCTGATGAAGCGGCTGCAGATGGCCGGCAATCAGCCCATTGCCCTGATTGGAGGAGGGACAGGCATGATTGGGGATCCCTCCGGTCGGTCTGACATGCGGCAAATGATGACCCCGGAGACCATCCAGCACAATTGCGATTGCTTTAAGAAGCAGATGAGTCGTTTCATTGATTTCTCTGAAGGAAAGGCCATGATGGTGAATAATGCGGAATGGCTGCTGGATCTGAATTATGTGGAATTCATTCGGGAGATCGGCCCCCATTTCTCTGTCAATCAGATGCTGCGGGCTGAGTGCTACAAGCAGAGGATGGAGAAGGGTTTAAGCTTTCTGGAATTCAACTACATGTTGATGCAAAGCTATGATTTCTATGAACTGTTCCAGCGCTACAACTGCAACATGCAATTTGGAGGGGATGACCAGTGGAGCAATATGCTGGGAGGAACGGAACTGATCCGCCGCAAGCTTCACAAGGATGCCTATGCCATGACCATTAATCTGCTGTTGAATTCTGAGGGGAAGAAGATGGGTAAGACCCAATCCGGAGCCGTATGGCTGGATCCGGACAAGACCTCTCCCTTCGAATTCTACCAATACTGGAGAAATGTGGCAGATGCAGATGTACTGAAGTGCCTGCGGATGCTGACCTTCCTTCCCCTGGAGCAGATTGAAGAGATGGATCAATGGGAAGGCAGCCAGTTGAACAAGGCCAAGGAAATCCTGGCTTACCAGCTTACAGCCCTGGTGCACGGAGAGGAAGAGGCCAGGAAAGCAGATGCCGGAGCCAAGGCTCTCTTTGCAGGCAGCGGAGATGAAGCCCATATGCCCAGCCTGGCCTTGAAGGAGGAGGATTTTACCGAGGGCGCCATTGATCTGATTTCCCTGTTGGTGAAGGCAGAATTGGTCAAAACCCGGTCTGAGGGACGCAGAGCCATAGAGCAGGGAGGGGTGTCCATCAATGGAGAGAAGATCACGGATCTGAAGCACCAGCTTACCCGGGAGGACCTGGGTCAGGAGGGCGTCCTGCTGAAAAGAGGAAAAAAGAATTTTAAAAAGATTTGCCTGCTTTAAGCACTTGTGCTATGATGAAAGACAGACTATTTTAGCTTTTGGAGGAATGTCATGAAAACATATGGCGTGAACGAACTGCGGAGAATGTTCCTGGAATTTTTCGAAAGCAAGGGACATCTGGCGATGAAGAGCTTTTCCCTTGTTCCGCAGAATGATAAGAGCCTTCTGCTGATTAATTCCGGTATGGCTCCGCTGAAGCCTTATTTTACAGGTGCAGAGATCCCACCTCGAAGAAGGGTGACCACCTGCCAGAAGTGTATTCGTACCGGAGATATTGAAAATGTAGGCAAGACGGCTCGTCACGGCACTTTCTTTGAGATGCTGGGCAACTTTTCCTTTGGAGATTATTTCAAAAGAGAAGCCATTCACTGGTCTTGGGAATTTCTGACGGAGGTGATTGGCCTGGATGCCCAGCGGCTCTATCCTTCCATCTATTTGGAGGATGAGGAGGCCTTCGATATCTGGAACAAGGAGATTGGAATTCCTGCAGATCGGATCTTCCGCTTTGGCAAGGAGGATAACTTCTGGGAACATGGCAGCGGCCCCTGCGGCCCTTGTTCGGAGATCTATTATGACCGGGGAGAGCGGTATGGCTGCGGACAAGCCGGCTGTACGGTGGGCTGTGACTGTGACCGCTATATGGAGGTGTGGAATAACGTCTTTACCCAATTTGATAACGATGGGGAAGGGCATTATACGGAGCTGGAGCAGAAGAATATCGACACCGGCATGGGGCTGGAGCGACTGGCGGTGGTGGTTCAGGACGTGGATTCCATCTTCGATGTAGATACCATTCAGGCTCTGCGCAACAAGGTCTGCCAGATCGCCGGCAAGGAATATCACCAGGATCACGAGACCGATGTGTCCATCCGGCTGATCACTGATCATATTCGTTCCGCCACCTTCATGATTTCCGATGGGATTATGCCCACCAATGAGGGGAGAGGTTATGTCCTTCGCCGTCTGATCCGACGGGCAGCCCGTCATGGGCGTCTGCTGGGCATCGATCGCCTCTTTCTGTCGGAATTGGCCGCTTCTGTCATCGAGGGAAGCAAGGACGGTTATCCGGAGCTGGAGGAGAAGAAGGAATTCATTTTCAAGGTGCTTTACAATGAAGAAAGCCAATTTAATAAGACCATTGACCAGGGACTGCGGATCCTGAATGATCTGGAGCTGAAGCTCGGTCAGACAGGGACAAAGATCCTGGCCGGAGCCGATGCCTTCAAGCTCTACGATACCTATGGATTCCCCCTGGATTTGACCAGGGAGATTCTGGAGGAGAAGGGGTATTCCATCGATGAGAAGGCCTTCCAGGCTTGCATGAAGGAACAGCAGGATCGCGCCAGAAAGGCGCGGGAGACCACCAATTATATGGGGGCCGACGCTACGGTTTATGATCAGATTGACCCTGCCATTACCTCCTGTTTCGTAGGATATGAACAGTTGGAATGCAATTCAGAGATTCGGATTCTGGCCGGGGAGGAAGAATTGAAGGATTCCCTGATGGAAGGAGAAAAGGGAACGATTTTGGTTCATCAAACCCCCTTTTATGCTACCATGGGCGGTCAGCAAGGGGATGTGGGTATCATCGAAAATGAAAATGGCATCTTCCAGGTGGAGGATACCATTAAGCTGCGAGGAGACAGATATGGCCATGTGGGTTATATGCGTTCCGGCATGCTGACCAAGGGGGAGGCAGTGAAGCTGAAGGTCAATGCCCTGGCCAGACAGAATACGGAGAAGAACCACAGTGCCACCCATTTGCTGCAGAAGGCTTTGAAGACGGTTCTGGGTTCCCATGTAGAGCAAAAGGGCTCTTTGGTGGCGCCCAACCGCCTGCGTTTTGATTTCGCTCATTTTCAGGCTATGACCAGAGAGGAGCTGAAGGCAGTAGAGGATCTGGTCAATCAGGAAATTGCCAGCCACCTGCCGGTTCGCACGGATATCATGTCTTTGGAGGAGGCCAAGAAGACCGGCGCCATGGCTTTGTTTGGGGAGAAATACGCAGATGAAGTCCGAGTGGTCTCCATGGGTGATTTTTCCAAGGAACTCTGTGGAGGAACCCATGTGGGCAATACCGGGGAGATCCTGCTCTTCAAGATTCTGTCAGAATCCGGAATTGCTGCCGGGGTGCGCAGGATTGAAGCCCTCACCGGTCAGGGGGTCATTGCCTACTATCAGAAGCAGGAGGGACTCCTGCAGGAAGCAGCGGCAGCTTTGAAGACGATTCCGGAGGAAGTGACGGACAAGATCGGTCATCTGCAGGCGGAATTGAAGACCTTGCACAGTGAGAACGAATCCTTGAAGAGCAAGCTGGCCCAGGGAGCCCTGGGGGACGTATCGGATCAGATTGTCACGGTAAAAGGGGTCAAGCTCTTGGCTGCTGCGGTTCCGGATCTGGATATGAACGCCCTAAGAGAGCTGGGAGATCAGATGAAGGAGAAGCTGGGACAGGGTGTAGTGGTACTGGCTTCCGCCAAGGAGGGCAAGGTGAGCCTTCTGGCTATGGTCACGGAGGAGGCCCAAAAGGCCGGCGCCCATGCCGGGAATCTGGTGAAGGCAGTGGCAGCTATGGTAGGTGGCGGCGGAGGCGGTCGTCCCAATATGGCCCAGGCCGGAGGCAAGAATCCGGAGAAGATTCCCGAGGCCATTGCCAAGGTTCCGGAGATTTTGGAGGGGCAGTTGTAAAATATCTTCCAAAAGCTGTTGACGAATCCTGAAAATCTGCTATAATCAGTGTAGTGCAGAAAAATACCCAAACAGTTGTATTTAAGCACAATCTACAACTGGAGGGAGGTTAGGTGTGAGAAGATGTCGAATGTAATCGTAAAAGAGAACGAGACACTGGATAGCGCTTTACGCAGATTTAAACGCAGCTGTGCAAAGGCCGGTATCCAGCAGGAGATCCGCAAGAGAGAGCATTACGAGAAGCCAAGTGTTCGTCGTAAGAAGAAATCCGAAGCGGCAAGAAAGCGTAGATATAGTTAATGTGCCTGAAAAGCCTTGACATTTGTCAAGGCTTTTTTGTATAATGATCTCTCATTTGTGGCAGCTTTGCCCCAAGGCGGCAGGGGGCCATCCGGATTTCGCAGCAGGAGAGTATAGAAGATGGGAAGACTTAAGAGAATTCTGAAATTATTTTCCAACCGCATCACCTTGACGGTCATCGCCATGGCATTGCAATTTTCCTGGTATTTCTTTTTGATTCTATATATAACCAGCAATAATATTTTCTTTTATATCCTGATGTGGCTGCTGGCCTTCGGAACGGTTCTATGGGTGATTAATAAAAGGATTAATCCCAGTTATAAGCTGATCTGGACTATTTTGATTCTGGCTACCCCTATTGTAGGATTGATCTTTTATTTTGTCATGGGGAAATCCAGGGTAGCCAGGAAGTTCCAGCGAGCCCTTCGGGAGATTAAGGAGGATAATAAGGAGCTTCTGCAGGAGGATCCGGCAGTGAGGGAGGAGTTGAAGTCCCTGGATCTGGGAATTGCCAATCAATCCTGGTATCTGACCCATTCCCTGGGCATGCCCTGTTATCGAAATACGATGACAGAATATTTCTCTGTGGGGGAGGATTGGTTTCAACGCTATCTGGAGGAGCTGAAAAAGGCAAAGCACTATATCTTCCTGGAATATTTCATTGTGGCTAAGGGCTATATGTGGGACTCTATCCTGGAAATTCTGAAGGAGAAGGCAAAGCAGGGAGTGGATATCAGGTTCATCTATGATGGAATGGTCTGTGTGACTACCCTGCCCTTTAAGTATTATAAGGAGCTGCAGTCCTACGGAATCAAATGTGCAGCCTTCAACCCCTTTCGTCCGGTCCTGAATATCATCCAGAATAATCGGGATCACAGAAAAATAACGGTGATAGACGGCCATACGGCCTTTACCGGCGGTATTAATCTGGCTGACGAATATATCAATCGGAATTCTCGCTTTGGTCATTGGAAGGATTCCGGAATCATGATGCGGGGGGACGCGGTCTGGAGCATGACGGTGATGTTTCTGGAGATGTGGTCTGTGACCTCCCGTCTCCCCTGTGATTTCGAACCCTATCGTCCCCGGGAGCACTATGAAGATGTCTTCGAGAACGACGGCTTTGTGCAGCCCTATGGAGATTCCCCCTTGGATGGGGAGACCGTGGGAGAGAATGTCTATCGAAATATTCTCAGCAATGCGAAGAAATACGTCTATATCTTCACACCCTATCTGGTGCTGGACAATGAGATGATGACAGAGCTGTGCAATGTGGCCAAGAAGGGGGTAGATGTGCGGATCGTCACGCCGGGCATTCCGGATAAGAAGATGGTCTTTCTCCTGACCCAGTCTTATTATGAACAGCTGCTGGAGGCAGGGGTGCGCATCTATGAATACAGTCCGGGCTTTATTCATTCCAAGAATTTTGTCTGTGACGATGAGGTGGCAGTGGTAAGTACCATCAACCTGGATTATCGCAGCCTTTACCTGCACTTTGAGTGCGGAACATGGATGTATCAGACCAAGACAGTTATGGCGGCCAAACAGGATGCTCTGGACACCTTCCAGGTATGCAGGGAGATAGATCTGGAATTCTGCCGCAGCCGCAGACTGCCGGTTCGGGCCTTGCAAAGTATCCTAAGAGCGGTGGCGCCGATTCTGTAGGCGGCTTGCCCGTCTGGGTTTTTTAGGAAGATGTCGCGACTTGCTACAGATGAAAGCCGACTGCTCCGCGTCGTGGGCATCCCGCAGCTTGTGTCTGCCCGTCTGGGTTTTTTAGGAGGATGTCGAGTCTCACTACAGATGAAAGCCGACTGCTCCGCGCTACGCGCTCCCGCAGTCGCCGCCGGTATCAACAATCCGCCCTATCGGGCTACTTGTCGAT
>CAVLCU010000048.1:0-13668 GCA_963661545.1 Lachnospiraceae bacterium
ATACAGGCGCCCAGGGTCAAAAGGACCCAGGGGCCGTAAATTTTCTTCATAATATATCCTCACAAATGAGGAAATAGCATCCAGCAGATCCTGATCGCTCACGGAGGGGTCAATGATTGCATTCCCTATTTCCTTGAGCAGAATAAACTTAATATGCCCCTGCTCCATTTTCTTGTCTGACTTGGTAGCTTGCAGAATATCCTCTGCCTTCATGCCGGAGACTGCAAGGGGAAGTCCAAAGCAGCGGTTCAGATCCCGGATCCGGCCATACTCTTCCTCGGTGAGATAAGATCTCTTCAGGGAAAGATAAGCGGCCCCTATCATTCCCATGGCCACACATTGCCCATGGGGCAGGCTAAAGTCAGCCAGTTTCTCCACGGCATGTCCCAGGGTATGACCAAAATTCAGGATGGCACGCAGCCCCTGCTCCTTGGGATCCTCTTCCACCACGGCGGCCTTGATCCGACAGCAGGCATAGACCAGGTGTTCCATGGCTTCTGCAGAGCGGGACAGAATCTCCCGGGTATGGGTCTGAATCCATTGATAGAGCTCCTTGCTCCGAATATAGCTGGTCTTCAGAACCTCTCCCATACCGGAGGCAAATTGATCCTCCGGAAGGGTCAGCAGGGTGATCATATTCATATAAACCAGCCTGGGCTGATGGAAGGCTCCTACCATATTCTTGTATTGGTCGAAGTCTACACCGGTCTTTCCTCCCACACTGCTGTCTACCTGGGCCAGCAAGGTGGTGGGAATCTGAATAAAATCAAGGCCCCGCAGATAAGTAGCTGCCGCAAAGCCCGTCAGGTCACCGGTTACGCCGCCTCCTAAGGCCACCAGCAGATCCTTGCGCTCAAAATGATGTTCGATCAGGAAACGATAGAGGTCCTGTACCCTGGAAAGGTTCTTATGGATCTCTCCGGCCGGGAAGACATAGGTAAATACAGTCTGTTCCAGGCTTGACAGGGCATCCTCTACCTCTTCGGCATATAGGCTGGCTACCGTGCTGTCCGTTACAAGGCAGATTTTCCTGCCGGGAAGCTGCAGGTCCTTGACCTGTTGGGGAAGTGCCTTGAAATCCCTCTCCCAGACGATCTGGTAAGAGAAAGCCATCCCCTCCTGCTTCTTTTCTACACAAAGCGGATTCATTCTGTCATTCCTCCCTGACAATCCTTGCACAAATAGGGAGCAGGATCCATCAAAAATCTGAAGCGATGGAGTGAACTGTTCCATTGAGGAGATCCTGAATATCGCCGGAAATCTCCACATTGGAAGGAGTAAGAATGAAAATATAGCTGGATACCTTCTGCAGGCTTCCCTGAATGGCATAGCAGGCACCGGAGGAGAAATCGATGATTCTCTGAGCTACCTCCACATCAATTCCCTCCAGATTCAAAACCACGGTACAGCCAACCAGCAGAGTATCGGTGATCTCTCTGGTTTCCTCCATGGAGGAGGGTCGGATGACGCAGACCTCCATGTTGCTGCCGGAGGACTTCCTGCGCATAGGTGTTACCTTAGAGCTGGCAGTTCTCTGGGACTTGGGGGCCTTCCTGGCCTGTCTCCTGGGAGGCACATAATCATCTTCCTCCGCAGCATCCTCTTCCGACATCTTCTTGAAAAAACGATTCTTGGTTTTGGGGAGATCCTCCTCCCCTTCTTCCAGATCCTCCTCGTCCAGAAAAGCCTCATCCTCATCATAATTGTCATTCAAACGAAGAGTATCTAAAACCTTATCAAAAAAACCCATGATTCTTCTCCTAAAATTAGATTGATGACTGCCCTCTTGGGCACATCCTTATTCCTGAATGTTATAATTACGCTCACCAAAGATGCCGGTTCCTACCCGAACCATGGTGGCACCCTCTTCTATGGCGACTTCATAGTCATTGGTCATGCCCATGCTTAAAACACTCATAGTAACATTATTAATGTTTTTCCTTGCAATGTCAACACTTAATTCCCTTAATTTCCGAAAAACAGGCCGATTTTCCTCCGGATCTGCCACATAGGGGGCGATGGTCATCAGCCCTTGGACCACAATGCCGGGAAGCTGGGCGATGGTCTTTACCAAAGCGCAGGTCTCTTCTGCCTTTACTCCGAACTTGGTCTCCTCCTCTGCCACATTGACCTCCACCAGGACAGGAACTGTACACTTGTGCTTGACTGCTTCCTTGCTGATGGTTTCCGCCAGACGCAGGGAATCCACTGAATGGATCAGGCATACCTTGTCAACAATATACTTTACCTTATTGTGCTGCAGATGTCCAATGAGGTGCCAGCGGATATCAAAGGGCAATGCGGGGTACTTTTCCGTCAGCTCCTGCACCTTGTTCTCTCCGAAATCCCGTTGCTTCAGGTCATAGATCTCATGAATCATCTCCACCGGCTTTGTCTTGCTGACAGCAATCAGAGTTACCTCCTCCCGCTCTCGGCCTGCTCTTTGACAGGCTTTTCTGATCCTATCTTCCACCTGGAAGTAATTCTCTTTTAACATGGTTCGTCTCTCCTTTGTCAATAAAGCACCTGTTCTTCCTTCACCTTGCTCCCATCCTGGGCAATATAATCATATTGGGCAATTCCATAGGAAGTACCTGTTTCCACGATACAATATTCTTCATTTTGGTCGATGATGACAATCCTGCGGAAGACCGCATATCCCTTATTGATACAATATACGCCCTCCAGCTTGCCGGTGGCACCTACGACATATCGGCTATTGGAATCCGGCCGGATTAGAACATCTCCCTCTTGAAATAGGGACCGATCAATATAATAGACCTCCTCCTGCTCCTCTGATTGGGCCTTGGCATAGAGGGTTGCCTCCACGAAACTGGTGGATACCTGACCCTCCTTATCTGTGACCTCCTTCAGGAAACCCAAGGAACCACTCTCCCCTCCTGCTGTCAGCAGAGACTGGGGTATGGTATAAAATTCCTTGGTCACGATGGAGGAGACCGGTATCTTTAGTCCGCTGCGGGTATTGGTGACCAGCTCCACATCCAGAAAGCGGTCATCGCAATACCGGATCATGCCACTGTCAAAGGTAATCTTCACATAGCGCTGGTCACCGTTGGCAAAGAGGGTCAGATCCCCTGTTTCGCTTTTGCCGTCCTTTTGAAAGATAACCTGGATTCGGGTATGGGAGGCCAGACGTACGGTTTGCCGGTCTGTGACGGGAATGACAATGGACCAGGTCTCGCTTTTGATCAGGCGATAGATGGAATCTCCGGCTTCCACTGTCCCTCCCCTTCTCAGGTTGGTCTTCTGATAAGAGGCAGATTGAAAATCCCCGGCGCTTAGATCCTCCTGGGTCAGGTATTCATATCCATCGCAGGAATAGGCCACGATGCCGTCTGTGGAGGCGGTATAGACTGTTCCGGCCAGGGAGCTATCCTCCGTGGTCAAGAGGATCTCATCCAGCTTGTATTTGAGATCATAGACCTGATGGAAGGAATTGGTGTCAAAGGAGGAAGAGAAATCTGAGGCTGCCCACCGCAGCTTTGCCAGGTCCAAGGCAGAGGGGTCTTTTGTTTCCAGCAGGTTCTCCGCCATGCTGATTCCGCAGATCGGTCCGTTTTTGGCTGTTTTGGAACCGTCCTGGATGAAATAACTGACATAACCTCCTGAGGTGGCGCTAATCACTTCCTCGGACCGCATAACAAGGGCATTGTAGGTCTCATTTCGGGACAGGGGACCCGCAGTAACCTGGTAGGAAGAAATGTGGCTTGCGGTCAGGTAAAGGAAAATCGTGATAATCAGATAGAGAAAGAGGGCGCCGAAAATCACAGTTCCGATATTGAGATGGATGCGTTTCTTCTTGTTCCCTGTCAAGTCTTCCCTCCTTTTCTGCAATAAGCAAGCCTCGGACGCCGGTTTCAAACGTCCGAGGCTTACAAGCATCCGATGGGAATACAAAAAGCTCTTAGCTTCTATTCCCCAAATATTACAAAGCCAATATCACCTTCTCCTGAAGGCTGGCATCTAACTCATCCTTATCCATGGAAATGCTGAGAACAAAATCTACATGAAAAAGCTTGCTGATATTCTCCAACTGGTTGATACAATCACTCAGCATTGTCCGGTCCTCTTCCAGAGAGGACAATCTCAAAAAGCTGTCCAGATACATCTGCTCCAGGTCGTGGTCCTGAGACAGGATCCCGCACACAAAACCGATGAATTCATCACTGTTCTTCAGAGGAAACAAGGATACATCGATAAGACGCACCTTGTTATTTAATTCGTACATATGCTTGGAGCTTTTGTCCAGATAAACGATATTTCCACTAACCTCTTTAATTGCGGTATTAACCTTATCCAGAAGGTGTTTTGTCTTTCCTTTCCCTTTTTTGCCGACAATCAGTTGAACCATCGCAGTTTCCTCCTTGGATTAAAATGAGTAATTATACTAGAAATTTCTGATTCCATGCTTTAATTATAGAATATTTGAAGGAAAAACTCAAGCATTAATTCGCCGTGATGTCACCTTTAGGAGGCGGTAGGATTTATGTGCATCAGCAAGGCGTTCATATCCTCATAGAGGATGGAACGGTTGTCTGCATTCAGAATGGCTGCCATGTAGGGAATACCATAGGCATTCTGGACAATGATAGCCAGACAGGAACCGGCCTCATCGGTGGTTCCTGTTTTCCCGCACAGGAGGGTGACATCCTTAGGAAGGGTTCTCTCTCCCGTCAGGTACTTGTCCGTGGAATCCAACCGATAGGAGACCTGACTGCCATCGGCTCGAGTTACTGTCAGTTGGTAGACGTTCATCTGGGCTGCGTCGATGAACAGACTGTAGCTGTAGGCTTCCTTCAGCATCAGATAAACATCATAAACTGTGGTATAATGGTTCCCGTCATGAAGTCCGTGGGGATTCATGAAATGAGTGCCGGTCATGCCCAGGGACAGGGCTTCCTCATTCATCATTTCCACAAAATGGTCTACACTGCCTCCGATCTGACGGGCGATGGCCATGGCCGCATCATTGGCAGAATAGATGACCAGAGCATGGAAGAGCTGATCCATGGTCACCTGATCTCCCACTGCCATCCCACTCATCTGAGAACCCTCTTCCAGAGCCAGATCCTCTTCCGTGATGACCACCTGGTCCTCCATATTGCCATATTTGATGGTTAAGAGGGCGGTCATAATCTTGGTAATGCTGGCAGGATATACCTGGTCATAGATGCCCTGGGCGAAGAGGGCTTCCCGGGTCTCCAGATTGAATAAAAGACCCTTTTCCCGGCTGCCCTGCAGACTTACCCCCTCCAGGGCTACCGCATCCTCCGAGACACAAAGGCGGGAGGCAAAGGCATCCGCCAACTGGGAAGAAGCGGTAGCCCCCAGGGAAGTACTTCCTGTCTCCCGGGCAGAAATCCTGGGGGTATAAGCCTCCGACAGATCCAAATCCCTTTCCTGCCGGATCAGGAGAATCAGAAAAATGCCGAAGAGCACCAGCAGGAAGATCAGGGTCAGGATCAAGAGTCGGTTCAGAAGATTAATTTTCTTTGGTTTTGTAGAATTCACGCCAGTCTAACTCTCCCCGATCTAAGGACTTGATCATCATCTCCGCTGTGGCCAGATTGGTGGCCAGGGGGGTGCAATGGGTATCACAGATGCGAATCAGCTGCTTGGCATTGGGCTCATGGCTCTTGGGACTGTTGGGGTCAATCAAGAAGATCAGCAGATCGATATCATTCTGCTCAATCTGTATCATCAGCTGCTGTACGCCTCCCACATGGCCGGCCAGGTACTTGCGCACATTCAGGCCACAGGCCTCCTCAATCATGCGCCCGGTGGTTCCTGTGGCATAGAGGGTATGGTTCTTCAAGATGCCCCGATAGGCGACACAAAAATTCTGCATCAGGCTTTTCTTCTCGTCATGTGCGATGAATCCGATATTCATGGGTCTTTTCACCTCCATAGTAGTTGCGGTTCTGAAGCCCTACATTCAGAACCAGCCCCATTCCGATAAATAAACTGAATAAAGATGTAAGGCCATAGCTGACAAAGGGAAGGGGCGTTCCCGTATTGGGCATAAGGCCGGTGGCAACACAGATATTGATAAAGCTTTGGACGGCCACCAGGGAGGCAACGCCGCAGCAGATGATATGACCGGCGGAGTCCTTGGCCCGTCGTCCCATACGAATACATTCGTATACGATGAAGAAAAGCAAAAGGAGTATGATAAAGCATCCTACAAAGCCTAGCTCTTCTCCTGCCACAGCAAAGATAAAATCATTCTGGATCTCTGCCACAAAGTTCCCCTTGTTGGAAGAAGAGACCTTGTTATTGTTCAGGCCTTTGCCGGTGAGTTGTCCGCTTCCGATGGCGGTGACTGAATTATTCTGCTGAATGGAGGATTCGGAATATTCTTCATTGTCCGGTTCCAGGAAGGTCATGATTCGTTCCTTTTGGTAGTCATCAATGATCTTCAGATCTGTCTGGGTGATCAGAAAAAAGAGAACCAATACCAGGGGAACCAGGACCAGCAGGATACCGCCTATTATCTTATAGCTGAGTCCCGAGACATAGATCAGGATACAGAAGATAAGACCTATGGTAATGGTATTCTTCAGATCCGGCTGGCGGATTACCAATAAAAGGGGAGCCGCCAGTAAAAGGATAGCCTTTCCTATGGTCTTAAAGGTATTTAAATCCTCCTCATGTTTCATGAAAAACATGGCGAAAAAGAGGATAAGCATAATCTTAGCGATCTCTGTGGGCTGAAATTGAAAGCCGTTGGCCCCTCCAATCTGAATCCAGCGGGAAGCCCCCTTCTTGGTGCTGCCCGTCAAAAGAACCAGCAGCAGGAGCCCAAAATTCAACAGGTAGATGATCCAATAGAAATTCAGGATCCAGCTGTAGTCCATCAGGGAAACGATGACCATCAGAATCATCCCTGCCACAACTCCCACCAGCTGCCGCTTCTGCAGGGAAGGGTCGGCGGATCCTACCAGCAGAATCCCGAAGATACTGATGGCGAGGAGCAGGATCACCAGCCGGAGATTATAGTCTTTTAATTTGTATTGTTTTAGCATGTAGATCCTCTAGTCGGTTACGGTATTGGAGATACCGCCCTGAGCGGCGGTTCCGGTCAGAACCTCTGTTTCATCCTCAAGATTATAATAGTACCGAAGGACGTCTTTGGCAACCATTTTCGCATTGGCAGAGGAATAACCATAGGCGATACGGATGGCAAAGGCAATATCCTCCTGCCCTTCGTAATGGGAATAGCCGATAAACAGGGCATGGTTGGGACGATTCTTGGATTCCTGAGCCGTTCCGGTCTTGCCATACAATTCCACAGGAAAATCCTGGAACTCCGAGCTGGACTGGATCACCCCCCGCATCCCCTCGTGAATGTCATCCCAGATATCCTGGGAGAAAGAGGTGCGTTTGGAGATCGTCGGTGCGTATTCCTGCAATACCTGACCGGAGGCATCCGTCACCTTGTCCAGCAGGGTCAGGTCGTAGCTGGTTCCACTGTTGCAGATGGTGGCTGCATAGCGGGCCAGCTGGGAGGTGGTATAGGAATGGGTGCCCTGTCCGATGGCGGAGGGAATGGCCAGCTCATCGGAGATATGGGGGGAGGATTCCGTCAGCTGCAGGTTGGTCTTCTGATCCAGGTTAAAGAGCTGGGCATAGGTCTGAATCTTGCTTAGCGCATCGCTTTGCACGAATTCATTGTTCTCATTTAAGCCCAGCCGGTAAGCTACTGTGCAGAAGAAGACATTGCAGGAATTTTGAATGGCCCCTGTCACATTCAGGTCTCCATGGCCCTGCAGATACCAGCAGTGAATCTGGTCGCCGGTATCCACCAGGCCTTCTCCGAAGAGACCATTGCAATTAACCAGGGTATTATCATCCACAACCCCCTCATTGAGACCCGCTGCTGCCATAACCGGCTTAAAGGTAGAACCCGGGGCGGTCAGCTGCTGGGTAGCCTTGTTATAAAAAGGCGTCGACAGATCATAATACAATTCCCAGTAATAATCCGTATCCATCTGGTTGGCCAGACGGTTGTTATCATAGCCCGGATAGGTCACCAGGGCTCTCACCTCCCCGGTATCCGGATCCGTGATAACGATAGAACCGGAGCAGGGATCCAAAGCCAGCTGTTTGGGCTTAATCTCCAGAGATTGAATCTTCTTGATGATCAGATCGGCAGCCTCCAGGGTACCGGCTTGAAAGGCACTATAATCCTCATCCTTTGTGGATAGAATCCCCTGGTCATAGAGCAGCTGACATACATCCGCCGGGTAGAGGACATCATCCAGCAGCATGTACTTGTAGAGCAGCTTGCTGAATCCTGTATCCTCCGCCAGATAGGTAACAATATAATAGGTCAGGGTCTGATAGACCTCATCGGAATTCAGATAATCACTTTCCGTGGGGAGCTGTGAGAGATCAATCCAGTTCTGGCTGGCAGCATAGGACAGATATTCCTTGAGACTGATGGATTCATCCTTGGTCCAGGCCTTGTAGACGGAATCTGTGGTATCGATGGCACTGGAATCCAGAATGCCGGTATCATCGATCAGCATGTCATCTACGATATAATCCATGTAGGTCTTCATCTCATCATTGAGATCCTTATAGGCGGAGGGGCTGTCCCCTGTCAGTTCGCTGCTGATCCAGGCAAATACATCCTGCTGCCTGGCCTCGAACTTTTGCTGTACCTCCTGCTCCAAAGGAGTGGCGTCCTCCTTGGTAAAATGAGAAATGTCAATGACGCTATTTTCAAAAAGGGCATTATAGACATCATAGATGGGAATGGGAATGGCATCCTCATCCTCCGGATCCACCTCTGCCTCCGCTACGGTTTTTACCTTCTGTATATTGGACACCAGGATACCGGCGATTCTCTGCTCCAGGATCTGGTAGCAGGCGACCTGGAGCTCACTGTCGATGGTCAGGTAAACATCATTGCCCTGTACCGGCTCTACCCGGGATTCCTCGTTGATAGCCAATACCTTCCCCAGATTATCCACGGACACTTCCTCGGAACCATCCATGCCCTGCAGGGTTGTCTCCATATATTGCTCGATCCCCGCCTTACCTATGATGGAGGCACTGGTATAATCGTCCCTTTGGGCCTGCAGCTCCTCCAGCTCCTCTGCGGAGGGCTTACCGGTATATCCGATGATGGGAGCCAGGGCTTCTGCGTCATTATAGACCCGGATGGAGTCCTCGGCAATATCCACCCCTTGCAGACTGTGGGCATTTTCCCGTATGGCTGCCACAGTCTCATCACTGACATTGGTAGCGATGGTTACCTGCATGTATTTCTGAAAGCCTGTCAGGGAAAGGAGGTAGCGGACAATGACAATCTTCAGCTGGTACTCCCTGGATAGGTCCTGTGGCAGTCCATGGGCAGATAATTCCGCCTGGGTATAGGGGCGATCCTCATTCACCAGACCAAAACGATCCGCTCCGCTGAGATCCTCCATGATCTGGTCTGGGGTAGCAGCTGCCTCCTGGGCGGTCATCTGCTCAATCTTTTGACGCCCATAGATATCCGCCCGGAAACGGTTGAGGGTTATCCCCTCCTCCACATCAAAGGCATAATTCCCGTTTGCATCCAGAATAATGTGAAAATCATCCGTGATAGAATCGTTATGCGCCTCAATGAGCTGAATCAGGCGGTAAATCTCCCCGTTTAGGGACAGCTGTTTCTCCCGGGTGGAGGAATAGGTGCCATTGTCCTCCAGGGTAATGGAATTGGATAATTCATTGTAGGCCAGGAGCTTGCCGTTGACATCGTAGATATTGCCCCGGGTGCTCTTGAGGCTGCGTTCCTTGGTGGTTGCTACCGTGAAATTCTCAGCATATTCCTCTCCATGAATAATCTGAAGCTGAAAGAGCCGGACCACCAGGATGCCGGTCATCAGAAAAAAAACAGCCAGAAGAATCAGGGAACGTTGGGAAAATAGTTTATTCAGAGCTTTCTTTATCTTCTTAACCAAGTGGAATACTGTCCCTCCTGTTCATCAGCCATAAGCTTCTTGTTGATGTGAAAATATATCTTATAAAAGAGTATAGTCAGCAAAACGGTATATATCATTTCCGGCAGAATCGTATGGGTGAGGTAGGCTTGAAAGTCGAACCGCATACGAAAGGCAAACTGGAGCAGATAAAAGAGCAAATTATAGGCAAGATCGCTGACGGCCACCAGCAGCATAGGCACTTTAATATCCTCATCAAAGAAAACCTTATAAAGCTTGCCGTTGAGATAGCCGACGTACATATAGACCAGGGAATAGAAGCCGAAGAGGTTGCTGTAAAAGAGATCGATACAGAGACCGCACAGGAATCCGGTCCATAAGCCGCTGCGTTTTCCGTGCACGAAGCCAAAGGAAACGGTTAGAATCAACAGGAGGTTGGGGGTCACCCGGAAGACAGGCAGAGCCTGCATCAGGGTACTTTGCAGCAGAAAGGTTGCGAGAATGACAAGAAATGTTACAATTCTCCTGCGCATTTAATCTCCTCCTGTGTATTTCAGTTCCTGGATCACCAGTACCTCCTGCAGATGCTGGAAATCTACAGCCGGGATGATATAACCGGTTTTGGTCAGATGGTTGGAATCCTCCGTCACCTCCGACACATAGCCGATCAAAATGCCCTTCAGGTATTTATCGCTGATATTGGAAGTGACTACCTTCTCACCGGCTGATATGGTATTGTCTGTATTCATCTGGTCAAAGGATAGCTTCCCCTCCTCCATGAGTCTTAAGTCTCCCGAGACGATACAGGTATCCGAGGTAGTCACTGTCATGGCACTGACACTGCTGGCATCGTCAATGATGGAACGTACCGTAGCCCAATCCTGGCCCACCTCTGTCACAATGCCCACCAGTCCTCCGTCACTGATGACGTTCATATTCACTTGAATGCCGTCTTTGGTTCCCCGGTTAATGATGAAGGTGCTGTACCAATTGCCGGGATCCTTGGAAATCACCTGGGCGGCTACCTTGCTATATTGAGAATAATCTCCATCCAGCTGATAGAGTTCCTTCAACCGCTTCAGCTCCTCCTGGTTCTGACTGAGGATGGTATTCTCCTCGGTCAGCTGGCTGACCTTCTCCTGGAGTTCCTGATTCTCTTCCGATAGCTGTGCTACGCTTTGAAAGCCCTCCTGCTTCTGCGTCAGCCATTGGCCGATGGAATTGATGCCATTTTGAAAGGGGACAATCAGCATGCCGGCTGCATCCCTTAAGGGGGCAATGGAAACCTTCTCTGTGACCGTCAAGGCAATGGCGCTGATGCAAAGGAAGGTCATGATAACCAGGAGATGTTTGCTTTTGATCTGAAATCGATTCTTTTTCTTCATGGCAGCCTTTCATTCATAGGTTCTTCGCTTGGGGACAAAGGCCCACCGATGCAGGGCAGGGTGGGCGATGAGCTCCTTTAGTCCGCAGACCGTGCAGAGATCATAATATTGGGACAGCTGTACCGGACATCCCAAAACCTCGGCAAAATAAGAGTCGATACCGGGCATGCGGGTGCTGCCGCCGGAGAGATAGATTCCCTCTCTCAAAATGTTAGCCCGTACCTGGGGGGGAGTCCGCTCCAGAAACTTCTTCATCTCCACGGCAATCTTCTCCAGCTCCTCTGTCACCGCCCGGGTTACCGTATGGGAGGTTACAATGCCGTCTCTGGGAAGACCGGTGCTGGCATCCATGCCCATTACCTTCCTTCCCTCCGGCTGACCGCCTCTTAGCTTAGTCAGAGACAGCTTGAGACGCTTGGCGGTCTTATGGCTGATCTGGAAGCTGTTCTTACGCCGCACCGCGGCCAGGATAGAGCTGTTGAATTGCTTGCCTCCCAGGGGGACCATCTTGCTGATGATAACCCTGGAGTCAGCAATGACAGACATCTCCGTGCTCTCCGCTCCGATATTGACAATCATAGATCCCCTGGTCTTGCGCAGGGGTATGCCCAGAGCAAGGGCATCGGCAATGGGCTTTTCCACCAGATAAACCCGACATTTCCTTAACTTGCCCCTGTGGGCGATGGAATAATAGGCCCTCTTTTCAATCTCTGTGGTACCTGCCGGTACCGTAAAATAAAGGGTAGGCCGGTATCCCGGAAAGCTATGAAAGGATTCCAGCAGACTATGGAGGATGGCCTCTACCAGGATAACATCACTAATACGGCCATTGGACATGGGCGTTACCACATCAATGTTCCCGGGAGTTTTCTCGAACATCTCATAGGCAGCATTGCCCACGGCAAAGACCGTATCCTTATTCCGTATGGCTATCATATTCTTTTCTTTGGCAATAGAATCCTTTCTATCGTCATAGATTTTGACACTGCTGGTGCCTAAATCTATGCCATAGACTCGCTGAAATAACATCTTTGGCATATCCCCTTTGTCTCCTGGCCGGTATGTCTATCCTCATATAGGGGCTCTTGTGGGCAGCATTCCGGCTTCCATCATGCTGATATAGGTATGATTCCCGATGACAATGTGATCCAGCAGGGTAATCCCCAACAAGTCCCCTGCCCGGGCAATCCGTTCCGTTACCTGGATGTCATCTGTGCTGGGGCAGGGATCTCCGCTGGGGTGGTTATGAACCAGAATCAGGTGTACGGCATGATAAGCCAGCGCCTCCAGAAAAAGCTCCCGGGGTGAGATCAGGGAAGTATTCACTGTCCCCTTGCTGATACAGGTATCCCCCAGAAAATGGTTCTTGGTATCCAGCATCATGCAGAGAACATTTTCCTGCTCTTCATGACGCAGATGCTCCATATAGTAGTCAGCGATGGTAGCAGGATCCCGAAAATCCAGCTCCCTTCTGGCCTGACTGCGGGCCAGGCGCTTGGACAGCTCCCCGATGCATTTGATCTGGGCCGCCTTCACCAGCCCCACCCCCTTGAGCTCCTGAAGCTGGTGCAAGGACAGATGATGGATGCCGGTCAGTCCCTCCTCAAAGGGGCAAAGCTGAAGGATATCTCCTGCCAGCTGCAGAGAAGTTCTCCCCCGGACCCCGCATCGGAGGATGACGGCCAGCAGCTCTGCGTCGGTGAGCAGTTCCGGTCCTCCTGCCAGGCACTTCTCATAAGGGCGGTCTTCCTGGGGCAATTCCTTCATGGTAGTTACTTTCTTCATGTAGCCTCCGTTCCACTCTCTTCCGGATCAGGAAACAGACAGCCTTCCAAAAAGCTAGCACTTATTCTAGCACAAATCAAAAATAAAGTACACGACTTCATAAAATATTCATATACTTTTCACCGATGGCTTCGGCGACCCGCAGGCCGTCCATGGCGGCGGAGGTGATGCCGCCGGCATATCCGGCTCCTTCCCCGCAGGGATAGATGCCGGAGATATTGCTTTCCAATCCCTCATTTCTCAGAATGCGGACAGGGGAGGAGGTCCGGCTCTCCACACCGGATAGGAGGGCATCTGCCATGGCAAAGCCTTTGAGCCTGGCATCCAGGGCCAGAATTCCCTCCTCCAGGGAGGCGCTAAGATTGGGAGGGAGTATTTCCCTGACATTGGCATAGGTATAACTTCCCTTGATACAGGGCTTCAGGCTTCCCGGTCCCCCGGAGCGGTTTCGGCGAAAATCCTCAAAGCGCTGCAGGGGAATGCTGCCTTTTCCACAGCGAAAGGCTTGCCTCTCCAGATGACGCTGAAAGGCCAGTCCATCCAGA
>CAVLCU010000048.1:13678-16182 GCA_963661545.1 Lachnospiraceae bacterium
ATCCAGAACCTCCGGTGTGCCTGCCAAGTGGTAGGGGGCAAAATCAGGCGGATTCACAGTCACCACCAGGGCGCTGTTGGCATTGTGAGAATCCCTGGCCTGGTAGCTCATGCCATTGACTGCCAGCAGTCCTTCTTCCGAGGAGGCATTGACCACATAACCGCCGGGGCACATACAAAAGGAATAGACCCCTCTCCCATTGGCCAGATTATGGGCCAGACGGTAGCTGGCCGGTCCCAGTTCCTCTGGCGATTGCAATCCGTATTGGCTGGCAGTAATCATGGACTGGGGATGCTCCATGCGCAGACCTACCGCGAAGGATTTGGCCTGCATGGTCAATCCCCTTTGATGGAGGAGGAAGAAGGTATCCCGGGCACTGTGGCCGATGGCAGCTACCACGGCCTGAGCCGGAATCTCCTCTCCCCCCGCCAGAATGACGGAGCAAACCTGCCCCTCCCTAATCCGCAGATCGGTTACCTTGGCGCCGAAGCGGACCTGGCCGCCCAGGGCTAGAATCTTATTCCGGATATTCTCTACAATAGACAGGAGAAGATCCGTTCCCAGGTGGGGGCGGGCATCATAGAGGATATGTTCCGGTGCCCCGGCCTCGGTGAAAATACGCAGGACTTCCTGGTTGCGTCCCTGCTTATCCTTGACTCCGGTATTGAGTTTGCCATCGGAAAAGGTTCCGGCCCCTCCCTCCCCAAATTGCACATTGCAAAGGGGATCCAGAATTCCCTCCCGCCAGAAGCGTTCTACCTTCTGACGGCGCTTCGTGACAGACAAGCCCTGTTCCAGAACCAGGGGCTGATAACCCTGGAGAGCCAGCATATAAGCGCAGAAGAGACCAGCCGGACCGCTCCCTATGATGAGAGGAGGATGGTCCAGCTTCCGACTGCCCCTCTTGGGAAAATGGTATTTTTCCTCCCTGGTTAACATAATAGAATTATGTCTACTATTTGACAGGATCTTCTTTTCCCTGGGAGTTTCCGCATGGATGGTATAGACAAATTTCAATTCTTCCTTCTTCCTGGCGTCAATGGCGCGGCGGACAATCTTCCATCGAAGGGGATCCTCCGCTCGAAGGCGGAGCTGACGGCGGATGGCCGCTTCCAGCTCTTCTGAGCCGGCCCCTATGGGCAGCTTTAATTGTGTAATCTGAAGCATATTCTCTCTTCCTATCCTTCTTCCTGTTCGCTGCTGTGGATTCCGGCCACGGCACCGCTGGACCAGGCCCATTGGAGGTTATAACCGCCGCAGCGGCCGTCTACGTCCACCGCCTCTCCCACAAAATACAGGCCGGGATGGTGAATGGATTCCAGATGCCGGGTCAACTCCACGGTATCTACCCCGCCGGAACAGACCTGAGCCTGTTTGATGGAGGCGGCTTCCTTGATGATGAGGGGATACGCCTTGAGGAAGGAGACCGTCTGGCTGATATCCGCCTCGAAGGGGGCTGCCAGGGGAATCAATTTCTCCGGGATCAGACCGATCAGAGACTGCTGCAAGGTCTTGTAAGGGCATTGCTCCATCCGCCATTCCAGGTAGCTATGGAGACTTTCTTTGGTAAAACCGGGAAGAAAATCCATCTGAGCCAGGACACTGTAATGCTTGGTCAGGGCACAGGCGGCATAACGGCTGAGCTGGAAGACGGGAATGCCGGAAATGCCATATTCCGTCAATTGCACCTCTCCGGTTTCCTCGGCTGCCATTTGGCCACTCACAAAGAGGCTAACCCTTGCCTGGATGCGAACTCCGGTCCATTTGGAAAAGCTGTGTCCCTGTGCTCGCAGGGGAACCAGGGCAGGCCGGAAAGGAATCACGCGATGGCCCAAGGCCTCAGCAAAATCCAGGACCGAATCGGAGGCACCCTCCATGGCTGAGGCTGGACTGCCGCAGGCAAGAATAACCGCATCCGATTGATATTTCCAGGTGCTTGTGTAGGTCAGATACTCCTCTCCCACCCTGCGAAGGGTCACAACTCTCTCCCGGGTCTTCAACTTAATTCCCAGGCTGGCAGCCTCCATCAGCAGAACCTGCAAAACGCTGGAGGCTTGGTCACTGTTGGGATAGATCCAGCCGTCTCTGTTCCTGGTATAGATCCCCAGGGCAGAGAAAAAGGCAATGGTCTGGTCCACCGGAAATTGGCGGATAATGTTCCAGACGAAGTCCGGATGCTGACTTCGATAGCAGGTGGGATCCTGACTTAAATTGGTCATATTGCAACGGCCGTTACCGGTTACCAAAAGCTTCCTGCCCGGCTTGTCATTTCCCTCCAAAAGAGTAACGGCTGCCCCCCGCCGAGCTGCCTGTATGGCGGCCATCAGCCCCGATGGCCCTCCGCCGACCACTACAATTCTCCTTCCCATATCTGTCACTCCCTTCCTTATCCCGCTCTATCTTCCCACCGCCACCAGCCACCAGCCACTGCCCACTGCCCACTAACCACTGCCTTTAGCCACTGCCTATGGCAGCTGAACCAGATCGGCCTCGTACATTTTCTG
>CAVLCU010000049.1:0-15921 GCA_963661545.1 Lachnospiraceae bacterium
ATCCGGCCGTCCTTCATATAAATTCATGTTCCTCCACGCTGCCTTTCTGTAAGATGGTCAAGCAAAAGCTTCCATACCTTTTCACAAGCATTCTCTCCGCAATAAACTGACCCTATCGTATCACATAGCATCAATCTTATCAATGTTCTCTTTTGACACAATTGTATTCTGAGTCCCCTCCTGTAAAAATGATTACAGAGCGGACCATTTTGGAGGTTGGCTCTGAACCCTTATCATGATACAATAGGTCTATACCTTGCTTGTATCGCTTGTATCGCCGGGAAAGGAGGATACAGAAAGTGGAAGGAAAAGCGAAATTACCGGTTGGCATTGACCTTTTTCAGGAAATCAGGGAAGAAGGTTTTTTCTATATTGACAAAACGAAACTCATTGAGCAGCTCCTGGAAGGATGGGGAAAAGTAAATTTATTTACCAGACCCCGCAGATTTGGGAAGACCCTGAACATGAGTATGCTGCGCTGCTTTTTCGAAATCGGAACAGAACCGGCCCTGTTTGATGGTCTTTCTATCTCTCACCGAACTGATCTCTGTGAAAAGTATATGGGAAAGTTCCCTGTTATATTTCTTACCCTGAAGGAGATAGAAGGAGACTGCTTCCAAAAAGCTAAGTCTAAGCTGATCCGACTGCTTGCTCTGGAGGCAGAGCGATTCTCTTTTCTGAGGAATAGTGACCACTTAACCGATAACGAAAAGGCGCGCTACTCTGCCCTGCTTGCGATGCGGAACGGAAACTACCAAATGGATGGGGACACGCTGGAATCCGCATTGCAAACCTTATCGGAGCTGCTGTTTCGCCATTACAGGAAGAAAACGATTATTCTGATCGATGAGTACGATGTTCCCCTGGATAAGGCCTGCCAGAATGGTTATTATCGGGAAATGGTATCCTTAATTCGCGCATTATTTGGAAGTGCATTGAAAACGAATGAATTCCTGCAATTCGCTGTTTTGACCGGATGTCTGCGGGGCTCGAAGGAAAGCATTTTTACCGGATTGAATCATTTCAAGGTTCTGTCTATCACAGATGCCAGATTCGATGAGCAATTTGGCTTCACCGAGGAGGAAGTAAAAAAGCTCCTGAAAGCCTATCATTTGGAGGGGCATCTGGCAGAAATCAGGGAATGGTACGATGGTTATCGTTTTGGAAATGCAGATATCTACTGCCCCTGGGATGTCATCAATCATGCAGACAGGCTTTGCTATGAGCCGGAGGCAAAACCTCAGTCCTATTGGATCAATACCAGCGGCAACGCCCTTGTAAAACGCTTTATTGCGATGGCCAACAAAACAACAAAGGATGAAATTGAACGCCTCATTGCAGGTGAAGCGATTGAAAAACAGGTCCGTCTGGAATTAACCTGTGACGAAATCGATAACACCATTGAGAATGTATGGAGCGTCTTATTCACAACCGGGTATCTGACACAGGCAGGAAGGACAGAGGAGGGATCTTATCTGCTGACCATTCCCAACAAGGAAGTTCGGGAGATCTATAAGCTACAGATTCAGGAATGGTTCAAGGGTCAGGTGCTCCACAACACAGACCGGTTGACGGTCTTCTGGAATTCCGTGGAAGAAGGAAATGCGGAGGAAATCGAGAAATATCTGAACCAAACCTTGAGCAATTCCATCAGTGTTTTCGATACAAAGGCGCCGGAAAAGGAAAAGGAAAATTCCTACCATACCCTTCTGGTGGAGCTTTTGACCGGGAATTCCAATTGGCTGGTAAAACCCAACGTAGAAGCCGGAGAAGGATTCGCAGATATTATCGTGGAGCCAGAGGATCTGGATGCGGGAATTATCTTTGAGTTGAAATATGCCAGGACGGCATCTGGCTTGAGCCAGGCCTGCGAAAAGGCGATGGCACAGATTCGGGATCGGAGATATGCCAGGTACCTGATCAATGACGGGCGGGATAAGCTGCTCTACTATGGCATTGCTTTTCACAGAAAACGCTGCCGGGTTGTGGTGGAGCAAGCAGTCCCCGGCTTGTGACCAAAAAAATTCCTCCCCATATATGGTGCAATATGGTGCAACATGGCACAACATAGCACAACCTTGAAAGCCAGCTGCAAGCCCAGACCAGGGCGGAACAGCTGGCTTTGTCAGAACTTTGGTTACAGTGTCAAAAGCCCTTCCCCCACCGACATGCGAGCATGTCGTGGGCTCAGGCTTTATGACACGCTCTCAATCAGCATTGCACGCAAAATGTTTGTATGGCTGTATGTGCGTTTTCCTGCTCCCATTCCCAGGCCTTTCACCCGAAAGGTCTCCGGCATTTGACCTTCAGAAAGGGCCGCAATGGCGGCTCCGGTGGGGGTTACCATCTCCCCCTCCTGTTTTGTCTGGCGCAAGGTCAATCCATGGACCATTGCAATTTCAAGAACTGCAGGTACAGGTACCGGAAGAAATCCATGCTGGCAGGAAATATGACCACACCCCTCCGTCAGTTCCGAAACAAGGACCCTTTTGACATTCAGTTCTTCCATACATACAGCTGTAGAGACAATGTCTACAATGGAATCGACAGCTCCCACCTCATGGAAGCAGACATCTCCTATCGGTTTCCCATGTACCTTACTCTCCGCTTCTGCTACCGTGCGAAACATTTTCAAAGACAGTTCCTTCACATTAGGATTTAAGTCCGATTCCAACAACATCTTCTCAATATCCCTCCAGCTGCGATGTTCATGGGAGTGATGATGCTTTGAGCTTTCATTTTCCAGAATCACATCAAAATCGCAAACCTCCAGACCGCTTCTTACTACCTTTTTTATTTCAATCTTATAGTCCTTCACTGGCAGCTTTGCCAAAGAGGCTCTCAAATTCTCTTCTGTCGCCCCCAGATCCAGGAGGGCAGCCACCGTCATATCTCCGCTAATGCCGGAGAGGCATTCCAAATATAAGGTATTGCCGTCATTCATTTCTAAATCCTATTCCCTTCCTATCCTGTCAAGATCTCTGTGTCCTTGTCCCATCAGCCAAGCGATTAATCTGAGTAGCGACATAGGCTGCTCCATAGCCATTGTCAATATTTACAACTGTAATTCCATTGGCACAGGAATTCAGCATAGTCAAAAGAGAGGACAGACCATGGAAATTCGCCCCGTAGCCTATGGATGTGGGAACTGCTATCACCGGCACATCTACCAGTCCTGCCACTACCCCCGGCAGCGCCCCCTCCATTCCGGCAACGGATATCACGCAATTAGCCCCTTGGAAGGCATCCAAATTGGAGAGGAGCCGATGAATTCCTGCCACCCCTACATCATACAGGCGTACCACCTGGCTGCCAAAGAATTCCGCCACCTGGGCCGCCTCCTCCGCCACCGGGATATCCGCAGTTCCTCCTGTACACACGACGATACAGCCCTTCCGTTCTTTTTTGCTTTTCTCCACCTTCAGGATTCCTGATACCTCATCCCATTCTGCGGCTTCTATTACCTTCTGAACCGCTTCATATTGCTCTCGATTGGCACGAGTACCTAAAACATCAATCCCTTCTGCCGTCAGGGTCTGATAGATATGAACTAAATGCTCTGTCGTCTTCCCCTGACAGTAAATAACCTCCTCAAATCCCTGCCGCAGTCTGCGGTGATGATCCAGCTTTGCAAATCCCAGATCTTCATAGGGAAGATTCCTGAGCTGACTTTCCGCCTCTTCTATGCTGATTTCATCTCTCTTAAGCCGGGTCAGCAGGTGCGTCACATTCATAAGCCTCTCTCCTTGCCATTTTCCATATGTTCCAACCTCCCGATGAAGGTGTCATAAACCCCTTCCCCCTGTCATGCTTCAAAAAGGCTTAGCCTTGCGCTGCAAGCATGCCGTTGGCCCCTTCCTTTGGCACTGCAATTGATATGGGTTACACGGATTGTTCCGGGCTGCCCACTTCCAGGCCAGAAGGCTAGAAGATTGCTATAAGGCCGGATATCAAAAGCAAAATATAAGTTAACAGCAGGAATTTCTCTGCCGATATTTTCTTCGCAAGACGACTGCCCAGCCAGACTGCCATGAAAAAAGGAATAATAGCGATCAAGAGTATCTTTCCTGTCTCAGCCGTAAAATAGCCCGCCTGGTAATGGTCATACAGCAAAAAGGAATTCAATACTACCCAAACTGCGGATACCGTTGCCCGGAATTTTTCTTTTCCCTTCAAAGCCCAGACTGCATATACCACCAGAAAGGAACCGCCGGAAATGAACATTCCGTGAATCATACCTGCCAGCAGCAGACAAAGATATAGAATCCAGGAGGGCAGCTGCATTTCTCTTTTTACAAACAATTTCTTTATGGCAATCAGGATAATGATGGCCCCATAGATTTTCAAAAGGATATTCAGCCTGCATAGGTAAAAAAGCCGAATTCCCACAAACATGCCAGTACCCATCAATGCCAATATCTTCAGCAGTTCTTTTCTGTCTATGTCCTTCCAATCACGAATCGTCACATAGACGCAGCTGGCTCCGCTGACAATGCTGACAATGGCTTTTGCGGGTCCCACGCCAATCAGATGGATGGAGGGAGGCATAGCCAGCATGGCACCCGCAAAGCCTGTAATTACCTGAATAATGTTAGAAACAAAGATCGTGATAAAGAAAAGAATATAGTGCACATATTCTGTCATATTCCGCGATTACCCCATGAATTTCCAGATGTTATAACAATTGATCAAGATAATTACCACCATGATTCCCATAAACAATTTATCGACGGTTGAATCCCTTAATTTTTTATTCAAACCTCGTCCGACAATTCCTCCGCAGATTCCTCCTCCCACCATAAGAAGCAGCATACCAAGGGTAAATGCGGGGACACTCTTCGTCACAAGAGAAGACAGAAGGCTTGCTGTCTGGGAGAAAAAGATGATATACAAGGAATATTCGGCTGCCGTCTTTGTTGTCATGGAGAAGAAATAAAAGAGTACCACCAGATTGATAGGGCCTCCTCCGACACCAAGGAAGGAAGACATCATTCCCAGAGCCATGCCTATGGCAACGCAGGAAATCACATTCCCCATCTGCTTTGTTTTTATCCTGTTTTTGTATATAGTATACAAAAGCGTTCCCAGGGTTACAAGCAACAAACAAACTGCCTGTATTGCACCTACCCTGTCCTTATCCGGGCTTACGGAAAGCACCCAGGAAAAGAGCTCTTTCCCGATCAGGCCCCCACAGGCTGCCCCCAGGGCCAGGGGAATTCCTATTTTTGCCTTCACCCGAGAGTCTCTGCCGATGGCTCCCTTGAGAACAGAATAAGTAGTCATGGAAAGGACGGTGCATCCGGACAGGAAGCTGATCACCTCCACGTCCAGAATGCCTATTGCGTCCAAAACCGGTTTGATAATGATCCCGCCGCCAATACCACAGATAGCCCCGATACCGGAAGCCAGGAAACATACAAGAAAAAATACAAGAAATACCACGGGTTATATCACCACCATTTAATCTGATCCGTAATATGGTTACGAATATCAATAAATTCCGGAGAAGTAACATCCCTGGGATGTGGCATATCGATATGTACTTCTTCTTTGATCTTAGCTGGTTTATTTGTCAGGATTAAAACTCTCTCTGCAAGATAGGTAGCCTCTTCAATGTTATGGGTAATGAATACAACGGTGGTACCCATTTCTTTCCAGAGACGAATCACCTCGTCTTCCAGATAATAGCGCATTTTTATATCCATCTGTCCATAAGGCTCGTCCATCAGCAGAAGGTCAGGCTGCATAGCAAAGGCGCGGCCAATAATAATACGCTGTGCCGTAGAAACTGACAACTGATGGGGATAATTATTACGAAATTCCTGAAGTCCCATCAGGGTCATAATTTTCTCTACCCGACGATCAATCTCTTCTTTCGGAAGCTTCTTGATCTCCAATCCAAAGCGAAGATTCTTCTCTACTGTTAGCCAAGGCATAGAGGAGGGTTCCTGAAACACAACTGAAATGCTGTGTTTTTTAGGATCCGCAGGTTCACCGTCAATATACAGTTCCCCTTTTGTCGGCATATAAATTCTTGTAAGCAGATTAAGGAATGTCGTCTTCCCGCAGCCGGTCGGCCCTACTACACAGAGGAACTCACCTTTTTTTATTTGGAAGGATACGTCATCCAACACATGCAGGCTTCCAAAGTACTTTGTCAGATGGTCCACCCGAACCTTGATCGTATCATCTTTTTTGTTCATAGTATCATCCTCCTCCCTGCCTACAGTGCCAAATCCGTATTGTCTGAAACTTCGCTGCGAATCCGTAAGAATTCCTTATCCGTCATATTTCTGGGACGAGGTAACTCCTTCAAATCATAGATGGCCTTTACCTTGGCCGGACATTTACTCAAAACTACAATTCGATCTGCCAGGTAAACGGCTTCCTCGATATTGTTGGTAACAAAAATAATCGTACGTTTCTCCTGTTCCCAAATGCGGAGGACCTCATCCTCCATAGAATATCGAGTCTGTGCATCCAGTTGACCAAAGGGCTCATCCATCAGGAGTATTTCCGGATTATTGGTGTAGGCGCGGGCAATTCCTACCCTCTGCTTCATACCACCGGAAAGCTCATGCGGATAAGAGTTTTCAAATCCGGTTAGTCCAACTAAATCTATGTATTTCTGAGCGGTCTTACGGCGTTCTTCCTTCTTGACACCGGCAATTTCCAGACCAAATTCGACGTTGCCCATAACGGTACGCCAGGGCATCAGATTCAGCGACTGGAAAACCATGCCTATACGGCTATCGCTCCCGTGAATCTCCTCTCCATCCAGAAAAATCTTTCCTCCGATTGGCTTTTCCAGACCAGCGATCATGTTCATCAATACGGTCTTACCACAATATCCTGGTCCAAGTATTACCAGAAATTCATTGTTATAAATTTCCAGAGACACATTATCGACCGCGTCTTTCACACCATTTTTCACCACATAGCTCTGGCAGATATTCTCCAACTTCAAAATGATTTTTTTCTTCTCGTCCATGGACAAATCATCCTTTCTGCAAATTGTGTGGCAATGGCCAAAAGCGCTCCTACAAGACCAATGGCAATCATACCGGTCAAAACAAGCGGCATATCCAGGGAGTCCATACCTCTGGATATCAGGAAGCCTACTCCTGCATTTGCACCCAGCATTTCTGCCGCAAGCACAACCATCCAAGCTGCACTGGTAGATGTCCTAACCCCTGCAAAAATGGCATCCAATGCAGACGGAAGAGCAATTTTCATCAAGCGCTGTCTGGGAGTGGCATTGAAAACGGTACCTACATCAAGATACATCTTCTCCACACTGCTCATACCAGCCTCCACGTTCACAACAATGCAAGCTAACGATCCGAAAATTACGATCAGAACCTTGGGAAACTCACCAATGCCAAACCACAGGGTAATCAGAGGAATCCATGCCAAAGGCGGAACAGCACGAAAAGCATTGAAAAGCGGCCCAAAAAATGCTCTTGCCTTCGGACACCAACCCAGAAGCACACCAAAAGCGATGCCTGCAGTCCAATCAAACAAAAGCGCCAGTCCAATTCTTCGAAGACTCACCCCTACATGACCAATTAAGGTAAGCTTTTTAATCGGTTTTTCAAATAGTGCTACCGTTCTCTCCCAAACTGCAGCCGGGGTTGGAAAATCAGAACCTCCTGATGATGCCAGAAGCCATAATCCCACCAGCAGGATGAGAGATACAATTGGTAAAATTTTATACAACGTCTGAAGCTGTTTTTCCCGAACTTCTGCTGCGCTCAAGATTTCTTGTTTATTTTTTTTCATAGTTTTTTCCACCCCAGTACCAGATGTTCAAGAAGATTAATGAGTGCCGAAATAATCACGCCCAGAACCCCAATTACCACAATTCCCATGATAACCAGATCCACTCGTCCATAGGAACGCCCCATCAAGATCATATAACCCAGGCCGCTGGAGGAAGCCAGCATCTCAGCCGCAACCAGAGTTGCCCACGCATTTCCCACTGCTACCTTTATTCCCGCAAAAGTCATGGTCATAGAGGAGGGAATTCCCACTTTCCAAAACACTGTGAAGTAAGAAGCACCACATGTCTTACCAACATTCTTCAATACTTCCTTGGTCTGTTTGATGCCTGTATAAGAGTTAATCAGGCAAGGTACAAAAGCTGCAAAGAAAACAATAAATGCTTTTGCTCGAAGGCCCACCCCCAACCATACAATGGTAAGAGGGATCCAGGATACCGGTGGAATCGGTCGAACTATCTCGAAAATCGGACGCATAAAGCTGTCAAATCCCTTGTACCAACCCATCAACCACCCCAAGGGAATACCAATCAAAATCGCCAGTCCAAATCCACAAAGTGCAACCTGTAAGCTGGACCATACATTTACCATCAACACTGCTCCATCCGGATTGGGATCCGAGAATTTGCGGATCAGCAGTTTAAATACATCCAGGACTTCCGTTAATTTTTTACTATCTACAGTTCCACTGACAGCCAAAAACTCCCAAACCAGAAAGAAGACTAAGATTCCACTGATCGAAAGCATGGTATTGCGATACGTAATTCTCTTTTTCTGATCTTGAACCAGCTTCACGCGCTGTTCATTTGTCAGTGCATTCGTTGTTTCATTCAATATGATACCTACTTTCTGCCTGTAATCAGAAACCGGTTCAACACACGGTTCGAAATTCCGTGTGTTGAACCGGCCTGTCACTTACAAATCCCTTACTTTCCCAACAGCTCCTGAGCCGCTACCGCAACGGATGGGTCAATCCTGTTATCATCCAGATATCTTTCACGGTCTTCATTTGTATACTTTCCTTCACTGATGAAGAAATCAACACCTACCAAAATATCCTTTTCTGCCTGCAGTAGGTCTCTCTTGGTATAAAGACCCGCATCATCCGAACTTGTTTCTGTAAAGAGGGAGATCCACTCATCTACAGACGGTCCTCTGTACCACTCCATCGTACGATAGGCAATATCCTCATTACAAAGGAATCCTTCCTCATCACAATGCTCCAGATACCAATCCGCCGCCTGCTGCATATTATCGTCAGATTCATAAACCCATTCCACCGCTCTGTGGAACAGGACGCAGGCAGTCACTACAAGGTCAAAATTGTTCTCCATCATCTCCTGGGTGGCAAAGGTTCCGCAAGGCATCTTGATGTCTAATTGCCCCGAATCAGTGATACGAACATGTCCAGCGTCTTCTGCTGAAAGTGCAATTGCATTCCAACATCCCAGCGCATCTCCGGTTCCTCCGTTAAAGCCTGTCAAAGCATTGGAATTATCCATGTTGACACTTTCGATGTCAGACAGGGTAAGCCCCATGTTATTCAAATACTTAGCAAGTACCGCCTGTGCCGTGGTTCCGGCAGGATATACGACCGTCGCACCCTTCCAAACATCCGGATTTTCCGGATCCGCTGCTATGTCAGACCCTTCCCGGGCAAATACCGCCAAATTCTCTTCATAATCATTGATGTCTATCAGGGAAAAATCATACCCATACAAGCCATTGGCCAAACCGCCCAATCCACAGGAGGCCATATCCCACTCTGCATTTGCCTCCATCATTGCCGGTCCGCCTGTAAAGCAAACATACTCCACATCAATATTCAGGGCATCAAATGCCCCCAGTTTATCAGCAAACAGGAAGGGATAGGATAAGGGGGAACCCGTAAAGAATCCAAGTCTGAGAGTCTGTCTCTCATCAAATGCTGTTAACCCTTCTGTCAGAGTCGCCACTTCATCTGACGCATCACCTTCTGTACTTGATGCAGATGTTTCCGATTTCGATGTTGCTGTTGACTTGTCTGATGATGCCTTCGAATCATCTGAACTTCCTCCACACGCCGCCATAGACACGGCCATGGATGCGGCAAGTAACACTGCGATTGCCTTTTTCATCGTAATACCTCCCTAATGTTATTGCTTTTCAGAGCATTTTTGCTCTACATCTCACCCATTTACTCCTTCTTTCTTCAACCGCAATCATGACATCCGTTATATCCGTCATACCCTTCGTCTTTCATGCACAGATGCACAGCGCCGATCTTGTAGGTTTTCGGCAGGGCAAGGATATTGGGATTGTCTCCGACGTATTTCTTCTTGGCGTCTTCCAGGGCCTCTTCGAAGGTGGCTCTGGTCTTTAATCCCATGCTTCTTGCTATCCCGGGCTCCTGGGCTCCCACGATGTAGATGGCCGAGGTGTTCATCTCAGCAATATGTCCGCAGGACATCATAGAGAAGCCATGGAAGGGATGGAAAGCATTGGCGAAGCGATACTTGCGAATGTATTCCTCATTGGTTGCGAAATATTCCCCATAGCGATTCATATCCGGGAGAATGTTCATATAGTCATGCTGGAACATCTCATACAATTCTCTCAGATAGGGCCATCTTTCGTCATGAAAATAGCCATTGCAGCTGGAGGAGACAATGTAGACGCAGCGGTCGCTCATCACTCTCTTGTGACGGATCACCTGGGCGCTCAGAGCCTGCATCAGCTGGATGGGGTTGGTTCCCATTCCGTCTCCATAATGGAAGTTCTGGGGCATACCGAACACAACCACATCGTATTTTTTCTCTGCCCAGGGAACATAGGTCCGCTTATCGGCAATCTCCCAGGATGCCGGCATCATCTCCTTCGCATAGCCGGAGAAAATAGCAATCTGGCGGGAATAGGTGTCCAACACGGCATCGCAGCAGAAGAATTTCTTGCCCATGCACTCTTCCATATGCATACCGATTTCATTGAACTTGCTGCGCATCAGATTGTGACCTGATACCGGCGTGAAATCCGGTCTGTGCATCACATCCGGAACATGGTGGGTGGCAATGGATCTCCAATGGGTAATACCGGTTGTACAATGCTTATAACCACCGGAATAACCGCCATAGGGGTTGCCCTGGGTATGTCCGATGAGAATGGCGACATCGGAATCATATACCGCCTTGTTCATAATGACACGGTCGCCTCTCGGGGTGCAGCCTAAGTCAACCAGGTTGTCATAATCTTCTGAGTCGTGGCTGGTAATCCGACCGGTAGGGTAGAACTCCTGGAACAACTCATCTCCCAGAATCTGTTTTGCCTCGGGAACCGTGGTTCTGGGATGCAGGCCGTTGGAGAAAATCAGAAGAATGTCCTTCTTCTCAACCCCTGCCGCATATAACTCCTCCAGGATCACCTTGATGGAGATCTTGCGGTGGGAAGTGGGCTGACAGCCTCCCTTCACAATATCCGGAATGACGATGGTAACCTTGCTTCCCTGGTGAGCCAATTCCGAAAGAGGGGGCATCCCGATGGGATGGCGGACTGACTCTCTTGTGGCCGCCACCAGGCTTTCCATATCCTGGGGCAGACAAGGCGGATCCGGCACTGTTTCTCCCGGGATAAATACGTCTGTACTATCCGGCAGATTTGCACTCATCATGCCGTTTCCGTACTCAAAATCCAGTTTCATTTTCCTTGTTCCTCCTGTTGTTAAGATAGCTGTTCGTAATGTCTGTTGAACACTTTGTATAATGCACTGGTATCTTGCATACCCAATCCTTCCGCATGAGCGATCTCATTATAGAGCTGTACGGTTCCGGCGATTACGGATGGCGCATCGGCATCCTTTGCCATCTGGATGGCAAGCTTGGCATCCTTTAGGAGCAAATCTACCGTAAATGCCGGCGCTTCAAAGGCATCATTTACGATACTCTTTCCCACCTCCCGGAAGAGGCCGCTGACAGTTGCTGCCGACGAACTGGCCACCGTATCATAAAATACTTCCTTTTTGATTCCCACGTGATCGCAAATAGCCATCACTTCTGAACTGATCGCATTGATGCAGGAGAACATCAGCTGATTCAGAAGCTTTAAGGCATTGCCTGCCCCATGATCCCCCACGGAAATAGCATCGGAGGCAAAGGTTTTGAGAATCGGTTTTACCTTCTCCAGGGCTTCTGCATTTCCCCCTGTGGGAAGCATCCACTTTCCTGTAGCAGAGGGACGTCCCAGGATAGGGCAGTCCAGATAGGCTGCACCGGTTTCCTCCACCCCTTGCGCATTCTTCCGGGTGGTTGCCGGATCGACTGTGCTGGTATCCACCACCACATGGTCTGAGGTAAGACCTGCCTTCAAACCGGCATCGCCAAATAATACCTCCTCCAGCTGGGCGGGTCCGGGAAGGGACATAAGAATAACCTGGGCAGCCTTGGCCAATTCCTCCGGAGTAGCTGCCGTCTCGGCTCCCATTTCCCTGGCGCCTTCTGCGGCAGCCGGGAACTTATCATAGGCTATAACCTGATATCCCCCTTCCAGCATGCTTTTCAGCATGCACTTTCCCATTCGGCCACATCCTACCAAACCTACCTTCTCAATCGGTTTGTTCGATCCTGTCCAAGATGTCATAGAGAACTCCTCCTTCTGCGTCCCTGGGGACGTCGATGTCTAGTAATTTTGAGATGGTAGGTGCGACGTCGATGATGCGCGCCGGGAATTTTCTCTCATATTGGGGTACCCCAGGACCCGCCATCAGCATGCAGGCATGCATGTCATGTAAGGTAGGCTCTGCCAGATGAACCCCGGTAAAGTTTCCGCAGACAGCGGAGTAATCCATGTCATTTTCCTTCATGACCTCTTCTACCAGCTCCGGGAAATTCCGGCACAGGCTGGCAGCTTCGTACAGCTCTTTGTTGGCGATCACTCGCTCTGAACCGTCACGGTATTTCACCACAGACCGATAGATAAAGGGATGGGACATGTATCCGGGATTCCATGCATAGAGGACATCCCCTACCCTTTCATAGCCCGGGCCTTCATAAATACCCAGCCGGCCTGCTTCCTTCTTCTTCAAGGCGTAGGCTACCACGTTTTTACCTGTTTCCGGATCCCGCATGCTCATCAGGCAGTTGATAATCTCTTCCTGTACCTTCTCGTAATCCTCCGGTTCCACAATCCCGTGGGGATCACGTCCCTTCAGGTTGACAAAGATATGAGCGTGGCAGGGTTCCAGGGGATGACATTTTGTATGCTCCCAGTCAATGGATAGGTTGGAAGGATCATCCGTAGTCAAATCCAGCTTGTATTTCAACAGCCCTGCCCTTGCCAAATGCTCCTTGACAAAGGGATTCCAATCCAGATGGGTCATGCCATGGTCCGAAATCAGGATGACATAGGTATTGTCCAAATCCACCTTTTCCAGGATCCTGCCAATATTTTCATCCACCTGGCGATAGACCTCCCGGATCATATGCCAGCAGAAGGGGGCTGTTTTCTCACTGTAGACCCTTGCTGTTGGCTCAATCCCGGCATATAAGGCATGCTCGATATGATCAATGGTGCCCACCCAGGAAAAAGCAAAATCCCATTCCTTGTTCTCCAGGACATAGCTGGTAGCCTTGCCCCACCAATTGGCATGTAAGCCCAGCTGCTCCAGATACAGATCAGAGGTCATCCAGCCGTCCATGAAGGCCCAGGGATCGTCCACCTCCATATAGGTGCCTGCCACAGCCTCCACTTCCTTGCTCAAGGAGGCCGGTACCGAATAAGGCTCTGCCATATTAATGGCGCTTTGATAAAGCTTAAAATCCTTGCCGTCCTTGCTCAGTTCCAGGATCTGGAAACGAAATCTTCCATCTCTTTGGTAATCCCTGGCCTGAAAGTTCCTGGTAATCCATGGACCGTAATCTCCTTGGGCAATGTCTGTAATAGCTTTCCCGGCATCCTTGCTCTCGGAGATCAGCATCCTGTCATATCCCTCCTCCTTGGAGGCATATACCAGCACCTGCATCTTATAACCTTCTACATAAGTAGGCGGTACTGTAATCTCAAATTCCAGGCAGGGCTTTTTGCTTTCCGGCAGGTTGGTCCAGCCTTCCGCCGGTTTGGTCTGAAGCTGAACGGCACGTCCCGGTATCTGGTTGCAATGCAAGAGCTTGTTGGAAAAGCAGGCACTGGATGCCACATCCCAAAGGGGCATGAAGAAATAACGGAAGGGGGGATTCAGGGAACCGGCCAATTGGCAGCCATCTTTTTCATCAATCGCTCCCATAGGAAAGGTCTCCGGCCAGTTGATCAACGCAACTTTTTTGCCTAAACGCTTCGCCACATCCCAAAGGGTTTCGCAGAGAACCTCATTCCTGTCAAAGGATGTATGCCATTGATCCAGTTCCCAACCCGGGTGCTTCACCATCAGACTGGGAACCCCGTTTGTTCCCGAACCTGCGCCACTTACAATGGCTGTCCACGCTGCCGCCGTCAGGGGCGGAAATACCGTTTCCAGTCTTGAAAATACTCCCTGTCCCATCAGCCTGGCTGTATTCGGCATAGAACCCTCTTGCGCAAATTTTTTGACTAGGTCAGGCATTGCGGCGTCGAGACCAAGGAACAGTATTTTCTTATTTTTCACAATTCATCCTCCTTAATTTAGTATTTTTTTGTTTGTTATTTCCGTTGCTTTATCTTTATATTACCGTTTGCCTAACGCAATAACAACAGTTTTTTGCGCAAACGTTTGCCCTCTTGTGTATTTACTACAAATGCCATTTGTGATATATTTTTTGTAGCTGCTTGGTGCCAACATAATCTTATCCATCAGACGCGGATACAAAGCAACAAACCAGGGGGAGGGGGATTCTTATGACATTAAAAGATATCGCTGCGGAAGCTGGCGTATCTATTTCCACAGTCTCACGCGTCATCAACAACAAAAGTGAAAAATCTGCCAGTCCTCAGGTTAGGGAACGGATCTGGGAGATTGTCAGACGCACAGGATATATTCCCAACCATTCTGCAAGAGACCTGAAGCTGGGGGCTTACAACACTTCCCTCATTAAGCGGTCTCTGTCCTGCCTCTTCGCGCGTACGCCCAATGCGCCGGACAATCCCTTTTTCCAAACCATCGCCAAGAGTGCAGAAGTAGAAGCATACAGACAGGATTTTTTCTTCAAATCTTCTCTGACGCCCTTTAACATTAACGATGAGGAGACCTATCGTCTTATACAGCAGGACAGCAACGGAGTTGTGGTATTAGGTCGTTGCGACAAGCCTACCTTGAAATTTCTCAAAAAATACTGTCACAATGTCATCTATGCCGGGCTGAATCCCCTGGATGCCAAGTACGACCAGGTACTCTGTGATGGTTATGAGGCAACCTTGACGGCCCTGCAATATTTGCAGGAGCTCGGCCATCAGCATATCGGTTTTGTCGGGGAAATAAAGGAGGAGAATCGTTACAGAGCCTATTGCGATTTTATGAAAGGACTGAAGATTTCTTTCGATTCCTCTTACCGGGTCTCCTCCCCTTTAACGGCAAGCGGAGGTTACGAAGGCGCTATGCAGCTCCTGCGTCAGCAGCCTGCATTGACCGCTATTTTCTGCGGGGATGATATTGCAGCTGTCGGAATTCTGCGGGCGGTTCATGACTCGAATCTTCGAGTACCGGAGGATATCTCTGTGATTAGCATAGACGATATCAGCACCTCTCAATATCTGTCACCCATGCTCACAACCATTCATGTGCCCATGGAGGAAATGGGAACATTTGCTGCAAAAATCCTCATCGACCGCATCAACAAGGGGCATACCCTCCCTATACAGGTCAAGCTTCCCTTCCACTTGGCGCGCCGGGAAAGCTGTGCGCCTCCGCGCAAGCAAAAGCTTCCTCCAAAGGGATAAGAAAAGGGATAAGAAGAAAAGCCTGCGGACACAGAAGATTTGTCATCTTCCATGCCCGCAGGCTTTATCTAACTGCCGTTTCCAATGCCAGAAAGATCGTTTCTACTGTCTATGAGGCAATCGACCTTTTAACAAGTCTGTGATAAATATCAGTCAAGGTGCACCACTTCATAGCTATGGTGCATGGCCGGGAGAACCTTCTCCAGCAAATCCCTCGTAAGCAGCTTCAGGCTGGATGTATTTACGCAGGGATGACAGCCGATGT
>CAVLCU010000050.1:0-15799 GCA_963661545.1 Lachnospiraceae bacterium
GGCATCATTTTTTAAGGCATAAGAGGTTAGCAAAGCGCGTTCTATCGTGGCAGGATCCACCTGATTTTCTTCCAGAATTTCCTTAATTTGCTGTGTGGGAAGGACGTTTACAAAGGGGAAACGCATAAATACATATTGATCCTCGTCCAAATTGACCATCTGCGAAAGAAAACGGGCATATTTATCATAATCCTGTTGATAATAAAAAGAGAAAAGAGGGGAGGCATAGCTGAAGGGAACCTGCAGCAGCTGATAAGCCTCCTGCAGAACTGACTCATTACTCACAGCCACGGTGGTACCTTCAAAGCTGTCATCGCAGGGAGCCAGTTGATAGAGGAGCATTTTGTCCTTCAGTAAAAGAACACTTTTGCAGATGGAGGCAAAGTGTTTATTGGGGGACATGAAATAAGGAGATACCCTGCCTGTCAGATAGAGGGGCAGCCAATGGAGCAGAGATTTGGCCAACATATTATACTGACGGTCCATAGTATGTATGACTCGGATTGTGTTGCCGGAGGCCAGGAAGGCAAGATTGACAGATTCCCAAATGTTGACATAGGAATTGTCCTCCGTAAACCAGCTTTGCGTGTCCTGCATCATGCACCAAAGCTCTTGACCGGCAGGCAGAGAAATTGCCATACGAAGCAAGCCCAGGATGGCTTCTCGCTTGCCTTCGTTGCCATGAAATTGCAAATGAGAGAACTCCTTTCCCTTTTTGCAGTTGTGGGAAAAATCCCGTAAAGAAAGGCTTTCCGCAGGTGTTTCCACCGTACTGAGCAGCCAGCGTTTTAAGGCAGTACGGATCTGCTCCGGGGAGGCGGTTTCCAGGGACAAAAATTCCGAGCCAAGCAGGGTGCGAAGTGTGCTATAGCCCGACAGGGAGTCTAAGGATAAAAAATAGTCGATAATGCTATTCAAAAGGGGAGAATTACTCTTCAAACTTCTCTTGTTGTTTTTCCATTTGCTGACCAGAGAAGAATCAATATGGATCGCGTCAGCTAATTCAGTGCCGGACACCCGAAAGGCACTTAACAATTGGCTGAAGTGGGAACGATAGGTAGTAGTGTTTTGTGACATGCGAATGGCCTCCTGTATATAATCGTCGTTTTTAGAAAAAACAATACCCCTATTTTATACCAAAAGAACAAAAAAATAAATATCCAAAGAAGGAAATGTGACAAGTTGCAGATGTCAAAGGGAGGGGTGTCAAGATTCTGTCAGAAAAGGAGATTGACAAGAGGGGTGGAATTGTTGAAATTGCCTAAAAGCTGTGATAAAAATAAATCACAAAACAGAATTCTGCTGAGACATCAAAGAAGGTATTGCAAATTAGGAGGGTAAGCATTATGGCAAGAGAGAAAAAATATCTGCAGTTTGGAATCAGACAGCGACTGTACCAGGGTTCCGGTTGTATTTCCGTTATTCCTCAAATCCTGGAAACGGAAGGTTGGAAGCGCGTAATGCTGATTGCAGATCCCGGTTTATATAAAGCAGGAGTCATCAAGCCCATCGAGGATTTGTTGAAGGCAGCGCCCAATGTGGAATACATCTTATTTACCAATATTCGTCCCAATCCGGAGGCAGTTACCATTGAAGGGGAAGCGATACCGGCCGCCCATGAATTCCAGGTGGATGTTTTGATTGCAGTAGGCGGCGGAAGTACCATGGATACCGCCAAGGGGGTTGCAATTGTGGGTGAAACGGATGCCCATGTTATGGATTTTAACAGTTGGCCGCCCTCAAAGCCTCTTCCTCATAGAACCTATCCCCTTATTGCTGTACCGAGTACAGCAGGAACCGGGAGTGAGGTATGCCGCAATGCAGTGATCTGTGATAAGAACGGATTTAAGCTGGTGCCCATGCATGATTCTATTCTTCCGGCCTATGCCTTGATGGATCCGGATTTGCTGGCAGGATTACCCACCAGTGTGGCAGCAGCGACAGCAGTGGACGCCTTTACCCATGCTTTGGAATCCTATACTAATATGAATGCCAATGATTTTACTGAATTGTTCTCCTTACGTGCTCTGGAATTGATCGGAGAAGCCATTCGTCCCTTTGTCGCCAACCCGGCAGTGGATAAATGGGCGAATATGATGAGTCTGGGATCTATGTATGCGGGATTTTCCCTGGGAATTGCCAGTATCGGCCAGGATCATGTGATTACCCATCCCATGTCTGAGGAGCCCTTCCATATGCCCCACGGCGATGCCTGTGGAATGGTTCTCCCGGCAGTGATTGAATGGAATGGCCTTGGCTGTAAGGAGAAGTATCGCAAAGCCTATAACGCCATCACAAAGAAAAATGTCAGCGAAGGCGATTTCGAGGTTCAGATGCTGATTGACTGGGTCATGGATCTGAATGCAGATCTTCACATAGCCCAGGACAAGGATTTTGAAGAGTGGGGATATAACGATGGAGATGTCCTGGAGCTTATGCTGAAGCATCCCATCTTCAACAATAAGGACAAGACCCCGAATGGGCAATGCTCTTACCCGAGAACAACCAAGATGAAGGATTTCAGATATTTGATTCAGAGAACGAATGAATATTCTAAGCTGCAGAAGGAACGGAGGAAGTAATTCTATGAAAATGATCATTGGAGGGCAAAAGGTTGATTCCGCAGATGGAAGGACAATAGAGGTCATCAATCCGGCAAATGGCCAGTTCCTGGACACCATTCCTATGGCAACGGAAGAGGATGTGCAGCGTGCTGTAGATAATGCCAAGAAGGGACAGAAGGAATGGCAGGCCATTCCCTTGATGGAAAGGGAGAAGATCATTCAGAAGTTTGTGGGACTTTTGGAGGAACACAAAAAAGAGATCATCGCGGTATGTACCAGAGAGTGTGGAAAGCATGTGGGAACCACCATTTTCGAGTATAACCAGACCGCATCCGTTTTCACAGGTTATATGGAAGCAGCGAAAAGGCTGGATGGGAAGATGCTGGTACCTGGTTCCGAACCTGGACACGACGGAAAGACAGCCTCCGATATGATCCTGGTCACCCACGAACCCCTGGGAACTGTGGTAGCAATCGTACCCTTCAATGCACCTATGCTTCTCTATAGCTATAAGGTAGCTCCGGCTCTGGCAGCCGGCAATGCGGTCATTGTGAAGCCGCCGACAGATAATCCTCTGACAGATATTATGATTACAGAGCTGCTTCTGGAAGCCGGAGTTCCCGGCAATGCCTTGCAAATTGTAACCGGAAGCGGATCCAAGGTAGGGGATTGGTTAGTGAAAAATCCCGGCGTTGACGCAGTCAGCATGACCGGCAGTACCCAGGTAGGAGTGGAAATTGCGGGAATTATGGCAAAACGCCTGGCTCCCTGTACCCTGGAACTGGGAGGAAATGATGCCTTTATCGTTATGCCGGATACGGATATTGACAAGGCAGCTGCCAGTGCATGCGGAGCCCGAAAGGGAAATTCGGGTCAGATCTGTATTTCCTCCAAACGTTTTCTGGTACACAACAGCGTCATAGACCAGTTTACAGAGAAACTGACAGCCCTGGTACGGGAGATCGAAGTAGGATACGAAGATAATGTGGAAGAAATGATGGAGAAGTTCTTAGGCAATACAGACCGTACCAATACGAAGGGAGAATATATCGGAAGTCTGATCAGTGAAAAGGCAGCAAAGGAAGTGGAAAGCCAGGTAAATCATACCATTGATCAGGGTGCACGCCTGCTTTGCGGCGGACAGAGAACCGGAGCTTTCTTCATGCCGACGGTTTTGGCCGGTGTGACCAAGGATATGGATGTAGCCAGGGATATGGAGATTTTTGGTCCCGTTTGGCCCATTATAGGATTCGATACCGTGGAAGAGGCGATAGAAATAGCCAATAATAGCAGCTATGGCTTGTCCGGCTGTGTACTGACGGAAGATTGGAAGTTAGGTATGCGGGTGGCACGAGAAGTGCAGACCGGAGGCATGGTGGTGAATGGAACCTCTGTCTACAGAAATCAGATGCAGCCCTTTGGCGGCCAGAAAATGAGCGGAATGGGCAACGAAGGTCTGACCACCCTGGAAGAGATGACCAAGATTAAAAATATTGTCCTGAAGGGCTTTCTTGGATAGTGGAGAGGGAACAGATAGGGGGAACCTATGGGGAACTACTTAGAGTTTAAAAACATTAGCAAGGCCTTTGTGGGCGTGCAAGCCTTGGACAATATTAGTTTTCGTGCAGAGGGTGGAGAGGTATGTGCCCTTTTGGGTGAAAACGGGGCAGGAAAGAGTACGCTGTTGAAAATTCTCAGCGGGGCACAGAGTGCAGATTCAGGAGAATATTACATCAATGGCGAGGCAGTCAAATTCCATTCCCCCATTGAGGCAATTCGGGCAGGAGTCAGCGTCATTTACCAGGAACGTCAGCTGGTGGGAGAACTATCCGTTACAGAAAATGTTTTCATGGAAGATCTGTATCGCAAAAAGGGTGGGATTGTGGATTTTCGCAAGTCCCACCAGGAGATGAAGAAGCTGATTGACCTGTTTCAGATGCCCTTTACCCCTCAGACAAAGGTCAACAGACTGTCTGTTGCCCACCAGCAAATGGTAGAGATTATGAAGGCCTATCGCAGAGACAGCAAAATTATTGCTTTCGATGAGCCCACAGCCTCTCTGTCAGATGCGGAGATTGAGGTTTTGTTTGGTTTAATTGGCCGCTTGCGGAAAGAGGGAAAGGTGATCCTCTATGTATCCCATCGTTTGAAGGAATTGTTTCAGCTGACCGACAAAATTGTCATTTTGAAGGATGGATGCTTTGTGGAGGACATTCGGACGGAAAAAGCCACAGAGAATTATCTGGTTTCTAAGATGGTGGGAAGAAATATCGGAGATGCCTATGCAATGCTGGATCGCAATACCCAGATCGGCGATGTGGTTCTGGAGGCCAAACATCTGGAAGGGGAATTTGTCCATGATGTGAGTTTTACCCTGCGGAAGGGGCAGGTGCTGGGTTTTGCCGGACTGGTGGGAGCGGGTCGTTCCGAAACCATGAGATTGCTGTTTGGAGCCGATAAGCTAAAAAGCGGTGAGATTTACATTGAGGGGAAAAAGGTAAACATCAGGAGCCCGAGAAATGCCATTGATGCAGGCATTGGCTTGTGTCCGGAGGATAGAAAGGAACAAGGCCTGGTATTGGGACGTTCGATTCAGGATAATCTGACCGTATCCGTGCTGAGCAAGCTGGCAAAGAGCGGAGTAATTGACAGTAAGAGGGAACGCCAGCTGTCGAAGGAGGCCATCGAGAAATATAGGATTAAAACCCATTCAGCAGAAAAAATTGTCATGGAACTGTCGGGAGGCAATCAACAAAAAGTCATCCTTGGCCGTTGGATGCTGGCGGATCTGAAAGTGCTGATCCTGGATGAGCCGACAAAGGGAATTGACGTAGGAGCGAAAGCTGAAATCTATCAGATGGTTTGCGACCTGGCAAAAGCAGGACTGGGGATTATATTTATCTCTTCAGAGCTGCCGGAGGTGTTAAATGTCTGTGATGAGGTGGCAGTGATGAAGGAAGGACACATTACCGGACGGCTGGGTAAGGAGGAGCTGTCGGAGGAATTGATCCTCCGGCTGGCTATGCGTGACGCAGATTGTTTCGCGTAATGGAAGGGGATTGTAGACATGAATAATGACAAAAATAAAAAAATAAGCCTGTTCAGGTCGAACGAAATCATGATGTTGCTGGTCCTGGTTTTTGTGATTGCATTCTTTGCAATCATGAACAAGAACTATCTAAGTTACACAAATATGACCAACATTTTGATGGCGGCCTCTACCATTGGTCTTTTGGCAATCGGTGAAACCTTCCTGATTATTGCAGGCCAGATTGACCTTTCCAGCGCCCATATCGCCTCCTTATTTGGCGTTATGACAGCCATGCTGATCAATGCAGGAGTTCCCTGGCTCTTAGCCATTGTCATCGTGGTGGTTTGCAGTGCCGTAGTGGGAATTGCCAACACACTTCTGGTGAATGTATTTGGCCTGCAGCCCTTTATTGCGACACTGGCCATGTCCCAGGTCTGTGAAGGGGTAGCTTTTCTGATCTGTTCCGGAAAGTCTGTGCCGGTCAATGACAAGGTATATGTAAAAATAGGATCGATGAAGATTCTTGGCATCCCTTTCCCGGCTATTTTGATGCTGATTTTGTTTCTTATTTTCGGCTTCATTTTGGCGAAAACAGTATTCGGCCGCGGCGTTTACATGATAGGTGGGAATGCAGAGGCAGCCCGGCTGGCCGGATTGAATCCCAAGAAAATCACCACCACATTATATGTGATGAGTGCTATGATTGCGGCTTTTGCAGGCGTTTTGATGACGGCTAAAATGCATTCCGGACAACCGGCAGGAGGTTCCGGAGCAGAATTCGATGCCATTACAGCGGCTATTCTAGGCGGCGTTGCCTTCTCGGGAGGGAAGGGAAATCTGCCAGGCTGCTTCATTGGTCTTCTGATCATGCAATGCTTCAACAATGGCTTAACTGTGGTTAACGTATCTTCTTTCTGGCAGGTGGTGGCGAAGGGACTTTTGCTGATTGCAGCCTTAATCTTTGACTTCTTCCGCAGGAAGAAACTGGAAAAATGATGCTTCTGGGTCGAGCCAGTGGATCTTAACGTAAAGAGGAAAAATGTAGGAGGAATAGGTATGAGAAAGATGAAAGCAGCTATGGGGATTCTCTTGTGTGCAGCCTTTGTTCTGGGTGCTTGTGGAGGATCAGAAAGCAGTTCAAAGGAGTCATCCTCCAGTGGGTCATCTTCCGCAGCATCTTCTGCTGCAGCGGATGCGTCATCGGAATCCAGCTCATCGGAAGCCAGCTCTTCGACAGGAACGGATCGGTTAAAGCTGGAGTATTTTGCCACCTCTATGACGGTGGAGTGGATCCAGCAAATCGAGGCAGCATTGAAGACCTTGGGAGAGGAGAATAACTTTGAATTGCTGTCCGCAGATGCCAATCGTGATATCAATTCCCAGCTTTCCCAAATCGATACGGCAATCGAGCAGGAAATTGACGGAGCCTTCCTCTTTATTGTAGACGAGGGAAGCGCCCCAGCAGCCGTACAGAAATTTAATGATGCCGGCATTCCTGTCATCGGAGAAACCTTGAAATTGCAGGATGGAGATGGGAAGAATATTGCTCCCTACGTAGAACTGGATGCAGAGGGTGTAGGTGCCAATTGCGGGGATTGGGTTGCGGCAAATTGGGAATCCACAGGGGTGGATCTGTCGGATTTGTCCAAGGTAGGTATCATCAAAAATACAAATAGCAAATATCGTTCTGACCTGGCTCGGATTGACGGCTTTTTGGCGGCTCTGGAAGAAGGTATCCCTGGTATTTTGGAATCCAATATATATATGGCAGATTGTGCTGCTGAGGCAACCAGTAACGATAATACAGAGGCTTCCTACAATCAGGTGTCTGCCATCTTGTCAGCGCATCCCGAAATAGAGTCCTGGATTATCATGGGATCGGTAGACAGCTATGCCATGGGTGCCTGTCGGGCTGTGGAGGCTGCCGGATTAGAGGAAGAGACGATTCTGGTGAGTGCAGGCGGCGAAATGGCCATCAAGGAGTGGGCCAATGATACGGGAGCCTGCTGGAGAGCGACTTGCTATTACGATGCCATGGATTTTGCTGAGAAAATGGTAGAGGGAATGCTGGCTATCTGCAGAGATGGGGAAGCAGCCTCCGATATCTATGCTGACTTTAAGGCGGATGGTGAGGAGTATGCGGCTGTAAAGATCAGAGGCAATATGTGTACAGCAAAGGACTACCAGGAGTACGTGAGAGAATAAAGAAGGGAGCAGCTATGATTACAGCACGAGAAAATATCCTGATGGCCTATCATCACCAGGAACCCTACTGGGTGCCCTCCCATTATCTGGATCAGGATACCTGCCTCTATTCTGCAACGCAGGAGGGGGTCAATGGTTACGGCCATGCCACAGATTGCTTCGGAATCTCCTGGGATTACAATCCTGGGGATCCCTCTCCCATGGTTACTTCCGGAACCAAGAGACTAAGCGATATTGAGGAATGGCGGGACGAGCTGCAGATGCCGGATTGCGAAGCCTGGGATTGGGAAAACAGTGCTGCCAGGGACACCGCAGGCTGGGACCGGAAGAATAAGATCAGCAGTGTAATCATAGTAAATGGCTTGTTTGAGCAGCTACATGCCCTGACCGGATTTGAGGATGCCCTTTGTTATTTGTTGATGGAACCGGAGGCAGTGGAGGATTTCCTGGATGCATTGACGGATTACAGAATCCGACAGATCCAACTGATCGCCAAATACTACCGTCCGGACAAAATCCAATTTCATGATGACTATGGAGAGGCAAGAAATACCTTCATGTCTGTGGAGGTATGGCGAGAGATTTTCAAACCGCGCTTGAAAAGGATTGTGGAAGCCGTGCAGGGGGAGGGCATGTTATATGAGCACCATTCCTGTGGCTACATAGCTACGCTGGTGGAGGATTTTATTGATCTGGGATTTGATGCCTTGAATCCCCTGCAGATTCAAAATGATCCCTATGCTCTCAAGCAAAAATATGCCAAGCAGCTGTGCTTCGTGGGTGGATTCGATAACCAGGGGGTTCTGGACCGCCCGGGAGCGACCTATGAAGAACGGGTCAATGAGATCAGGTACAGGGTAGAACAGATGGCACCCGGCGGAAGCTGGGTTGCCCATCCGGTGATGATGGATCCGACGATAGGCCTTGCCCTGACGGATGTATTGTATGAGTATAATGCCCCCCTATGGGAAAAAGTAGGATACCTTCCTCCACAGAAGCCCCATCAGGCAAAACAAAACGTATACTCACAGGGCTATGGGAAAAATCAAAGCTGACCTGTCAATATATTGGCAACTATCAGAAAATGACAGATGACGAAGATGTATTGATTAGACAACAATAAAATGAGATACTTTTATCATAACAACAGAAGAAAAGGAGAAGAAGCTTATGGGAAAACAATTGAATGCACTTCTGGATCCCAGGGGTATCCAGGAGAGAACGATGATTCAACTGGCGAAGCGTCCATCGCTGGAGGAGTTAAAAACAGGAAAAATTTTGTTTTACAACAACACGAAACTTGGATTCTGTAATTATTATACCGTATTTGACCGCATCAAGGAACATCTGGTTGAGATAGGCTGCGATCCGGCCAACTGGGTGGAATATACTGAAACGGTGCGAGGCAAGGATGCTGCTATGCTGGCAGATTATGCTGCCATGCTGGCCAAAGAAAAACCTGTGGCGGCCATTACCGCATTTGGTGACATGGGCACCTCTTCTTCTACGACAGTATTGTCGATTGAACTGGAAAAAATCGGTATTCCGATTGTTTACATGACCGCACCTCCAGGAACCGGGATTACAGAGGGTGTAGGTTTGTATCGGGCAGGTCACCTGTGTCTGTGTTCTGTAGATATCATGCAGGCATCCACGGTGGAAGAAGTGGCAGCAGAGGTAGATAAGAAGTGGGATTATATCCTTGCATCCTTGACGACAAACGGAGAGGAGCTGGAAAAACTGGCTCACATTGATGCAAAGATGGATTTGGTACCGCCTCAGGCCGATGGCTTCCTGCCTTTGAATGTTGAGGTGGCCGATGGGGATCTGGGGGAGCCAGGTGCCGGTTTGGAAGAAATCAATGATTTCTTTAACAAAGAGCATATCAGTGACGGACTTCCGATTATCCCGCCGACCAAGGCTCGCTATGAGAAGATGATGGAGTATTGTCCCTTTGACGAGGCTACCGTGCTCTGTGATCCCAGTGGTCCCAGCGGAAAATGTGTAACGGTAAAGGATGTTGCCATTGCCGCCATTATGGCAGGATGTAAGCCTAATGCCATGCCGGTGCTGATTGCAGCCTTTAAAGCTTTGAATCATAAGGAATATAACCTGAATCAGTCTGTAACTACCTCCCATCCTGGTGGAAACCTGGTATTAGTATCAGGACCGATTGCCCAAGAGATCGGCATCTCCGGTAAACAGGGATGCCAGGGACCCGGCTACCCGGCCAATGCTACCATAGGACGTGCCGTTAACCTGGTTATGATGAACGTGTTCCGCTCTGTGCCGGGTGTTTGTGACTTGGATTGTATTGCATCTCAGGCAGAATTCACTTATTGCTTCGCAGAAGAACCGGAATTGGCACAGTGGAATATGATCAATGAAGATCATTATGATTCCGAAACGACAACGGTATATGTGCTGAAGGCAGAACCCCTGCATGATATTATTGACTTCTTGAGTTTGGATGGTTATGACCTTCTGGATACCATTACCCATTGCTGTACCACCCTGGGTTCCAATAATGCCTATATGCCTGGTCCCCTGATTGTATGTCTGACCCCGGATCATGGAATCATGCTGAAGAAAGCAGGATATACCAAGGAGATGATTCAGGAGCATATTCATCAATATGTATATCATGAGGTTCCCATGGTACGTAACCGTGGTCTGGTACCGGTAAGACCTAAGGAATGGGCCAATAGACATCCCCTGCCTGTCACTCGTTCCCCCAAGGACGTAGAAGTGGTTGTAATCGGCGGCCGCGGCGGTCATTCCGGTGTCATCCTGCCCTGGGCTTTGCACAGTGAGGGCTGTATTGAGCCTGTTGCTCTGCCGGATGGCAAGATTGCCAAGTCTATCAAGGAATTTAAAAAATAAAAAGTCTGGGAGGTCGTATACATATGCCGAGAAAAGAAATTGTTGTCGATAAAAAATATGACGTTATTGTATGCGGCGGTGGTACCTCTGGCGTGGCGGCAGCTATAGCTGCCGCCAGGGGAGGGGCATCTACGCTGTTGATAGAGCGAGTGGGAGCCTTGGGCGGTCAGCTTTGTTTTTCCGGACCTCCCGGATTCGCTTTCGCACATTTGTTTAATCCCTTAGGAGAGCAGGATGCGGCAGGTATTATAGAAGAGATTCATGCCAGAATGCTGAAAGAGGGTCATGCCCTTCCTCATTTGAAACCCCAGCATAGGTTAGAAGCCGGATATACCTTCTCCTATGTAGATCCCGATTGGTTCAGCATTACCATTTTCGAAATGATGGAAGAGGCCGGAGTCGAGCTGCTGCTTCACAGTCTGGTAGTAGATGTGCTCCAGGACGAGAACAAGGTAACCGGAGTTGTGGTGGAAAATACCAACGGAACCATGATCATTAAGGGTGATATCATCATTGATTGCACCGGGGAAGGCGACATTGCAGTCCGTGCCGGAGCACCCTGGGAGTATGTGGATAAAGAGACGGTACAGCCCCATACCATTTCCTTCACCATGGATGGAGTGAATTGGCCCGAGTTAATGGAATGGATCCATTCCAATCCGGATCAGCTGGTATGGTTTGAGCATACCCTGCCGCATTGGTCAGAGGAACGAAAGGAGGAGGCACACCAGAAGGCTCTGGAATTCTATAAGACCTGTGATGACCCTGCTATGTTCGGTGAGATGATGGGATTCCTTGATTTCCACAAAATGGGTCTCGAGACAGGGGAATGGCACGAATTCAGTGGGGTTGGCTTCTTCCTGACCCCAAGAGAAGGCGGCCATATTCAGGCTCACATGCAGCATTCCTCCCAGGTACCCTATGTCCTGACAGATAATGCATGGGATCTTTCGAAGGGAGAGGCCGAGTGTCGTCGTCAGAACGCTATGGCCATCAAGTTCTTCCGCAAGTATATTCCCGGCTTTGAGAATGCCTATCTGACCCGGATGTGCCCGGAGATGCGTCTGCGGGAAGGCCGTCGGATCATGGGAGATTATAAGCTGACCAGAGACGACGTGGCAGTAGGACAGGAATTCGATGATGTCATCGGCAAGAGTCACTTCAAGGCAGGCGCCCATCATACCGTGGATAAGAATACCATTGCCCAGGTGGAGAAGGTATGTCCCCAGGACGGCGGTTCCTACGATATACCCTACCGCTGCCTGGTACCCCTGGAGGTGGAGAATATGTTGATTGCCGGTAAGCATGTATCTACAGACAGAGATGCCTATCTGAGATATCTGCATCAGACTATGGTAACCGGTCAGGCTGCGGGGGCTGCCGCCGCACTTTGTGTCAAGAAGGGTATTTCTCCGAGAGAACTGGAAGAAGATGTCAGCGAATTACAGAAGATACTGAAGGATCAGGGCGCTATCCTGGATGGAACCCATTAAGGCTTACCCATCCCAATCATACCACAATACCACAGATCAAAGGCCATTCCTGCCATGTAAGTGTAAGGCAGGAATGGCTTTTATTCTTATCCGAACAACCAGCGCTTTTTGAAGGCTTTCTCTGCGGGTAGAATTTGATGCAGAAAGGGAGAACGAACATATCGTACGGGCACAGCCGGAGTCCAAACATAGGCAGAGACATACTCTGAAAAAGAAAGGGGATATACACGCACCTCGTCTCCGCGCCCGCGAAATTCTGTGAGGACATCCGAAGAAAGAAATTTGGAATTACTTCCGGTCACATAAATGTCCACATTGTTTCAGTCTGTATTTTCTATTTTTATTAGCGCCTGTGCTCTCAATATCATCCATTGTAGACAAAATAACCCTTGTTCGTTGGGTACTTAATCCTATGAAATCTGCGATATCTTTTGTTTTTGACTCCCCCGATTGCAGAAGATACTCACGAATTTTTTCTATACTATCGCTTATTTTGATTGCTTGCTTTTTATCGCTTGCTTTTATCGCTTGCTTTTTATCGCTTGCTTTTATCGCTTGCTTTTTATCGCTTGCTTTCTTTTCAAACTCAAGCGTCAGAATAGTACGGTCCGGATCAAAGCGTTCCTCAATTATCGGCTCTCTCCATCCTTCATCTTCCCATGTGTTGAATATGTTCGGCACGCCACTGCCAGAGCGTTCCCCGATATTGATCAGGTTAAACATTTTCATCAAAGACTTATTTCTCGGGTCGGATTCTCCGCCTTTACGCATCTGAATCTTGCCCGTGCGGATATAGCCAGGATTTTCGAATACAATCTTCGTTGGTTCTTTTTTGATAACCACGCCACGAGTTCCGTAATAATCCGCATTTATAAGGCAATTTGCCAATGCTTCTCTAACTGCCTTATGAATCGGTGTATCTTCAATCCGGTCACCACCTTGCATAGCAAATGGCGTTTTAATATCCAGGCTCATTTTGTTATAGGCTCTGAAATAGAAGTCACAAAGATTTCCTGACCAATCTCCGGAGCTTGATTGTAAACGGTCTGTCCATCGAATGGACGGATCAAGCATCTCACGATAATCCAAAAAATATTCCGGGAAATGCCTTACGATGTTGTATTCATCGCCAAACATCAGCATCCCCGCTGCTGTGGGATGAAGTGCTTTATCTTCCCCTGAAATAGCAGCTGCGCCGATACTTCTAAGATATTCCGTATCATTTAACCGCTCAAACGGATGTCCAGGCTTCAATGTGCGATGACGATTGCGATACCCCTGAATGGTCTCATAATTCAAGTCTTCCATTGGCACATCATCCAGAACCTCCATATCCATCGTATTCTCTGCCTGGTCACGAAGCATGGTTTTTATCTGCAGACGTGTACAGCGATAATCACCTTCATGATTCCTTCTGAATGTGGACCCAAACAGATCATTGTTGATATAGACTGGTTTCTGATCTCTCTTTGCCATAGGGACATAGACCACAAGAATCAAATCTCCATTGAGCTCATATACTTCCACATCATCGTCTTTCAGGATATTGACATTGACCTTCTTCCGATTATTGATTGTATCCCAAAACTGCTTCAGAAGCTTCCCTTTATCAGATGTACATAGCCCTGTTGTTCTCCAAGAACCATCCTTGTTTTCTGCAACGCCAAGAATAATGACCCCACCATAGCAATTTGCAAATGCAGAATACGTATCCCACAGTGATGCCGGAAGACCTCCGTTAGCCTTCTTGACTTCGCGCCGATTATCTTCCCTGTATGAGTTAAATTTTGTTATATCAAATAGCTCTTTCAAAAAATCAGGCTCCCTTCAAAGTAAACCCCCATGGCGGCTAGCGCCGCCTCCACCACGAATAAAAGCCGACTGCTCCGCACTTCGTGCTCCCGCAGCTGCAGCCAACTCCTTCCTGCGATAGCTATATTCTACCACAAAACTAAGTATCTTTCACGGACAACTATCCTAAAATACAGGACTTGATCATCTCACAAAATCCGGCTATAATGAAATCACAATTTGGTTTAGACGAATATTCCGGCTGAAATTGGCTATACCATAACCGAAGGGAGAGAATGTCATGGCATATATTAAAAGAGCTGCCGAAGATACGATTGCACGGGTGTCAAAAATGTTTCCGGTACTGCTGGTGACTGGTCCAAGACAGGTTGGAAAAACGACTTTGTTACAAAGATTAGCAGAGAGACAGAAAAGTGAAGGCATAGAGCGTAACTATGTTACCTTGGATGATCCCGATGTCAGATATCTGGCAAAGCATGACCCGGCTTTGTTTTTACAGCGTTATTCCCCACCGGTGCTGATCGACGAGATTCAGTATGCAACGGAGCTGTTGCCTTACATTAAAATGAGTGTTGATCGTTCCAAAGGGAAAGGTGATTTCTGGATTACTGGTTCTCAGGTATTCCGTCTTATGAAGAATGTCAGCGAAAGTCTGGCCGGGCGGGTTGGAATCGTAAATCTGCTTGGATTCTCTGATGCAGAGATCTACCAGGAGCCAAGTGAGCCATTCCAAACAAATGCCGAGCACCTGATGAAGCGCTTGTCCGTAAGAGGAAAAAAAGATTTGAATGAGATCTACCGCAGGATTTTCAAGGGATCCATGCCGGAGCTCTATGCAGACGAATCTGTGGATTGGGAGACCTATTACCGCTCCTATGTGGACACCTATTTGCAAAGGGATGTTCGGGATCTGGCGCAGGTTGCGGATGCAATGCAGTTCTACAATTTTATGACGATTGTTGCAGCCCAAACTTCAAAGCCTGTTGTCTATGAGGAACTGGCGAGTGCTGCAGGTATTTCGGCACCAACGGCAAAAAAATGGCTTTCTATTTTGGTGTCATCTCATATCATTGCACTTGTGCAGCCTTACCACAACAATGCACTCAAACGGGTTGTAAAGATGCCCTTGCTCCATTTCCTGGACACCGGTCTGGCGGCCTATCTCCTGAAATGGGGCAACCCCGAAGCATTGGAAAGAGGTGCTATGTCCGGAGCGTTCTTTGAGAGCTATGTTTTTTCAGAAATCTACAAGAGCTATCTGAATGCAGGGAAAGAACCGCCGATTTTCTATTACAGGGATAAAGATCAGAAGGAAATTGACCTCTTGCTTTACCAAAATGGTGTGCTTTCTCCGATCGAGATCAAAAAATCGGCATCACCGGGAAAGATGGCGATAAAAAATTTTAATGTCTTGACACCCCTCACCCAGGGATCAGCTTTTGAGGGCTTGGAGTCCCTAAAGGTCGAGATTGGGACTGGAAATGTAGTCTGCATGGCCAATGACCTGTTGCCGGCAGACGAAAAGAACTGGTACGTACCGGTTTGGTTAATTTAAAAATCGGTAGGAGGAGGGCTAAGGCCCCCAGACCTCCTCCTACTGTGGCAGAAAATTCTCGCATTGCCGTTGAAAAACAGTTAAAAATGGGGTATGATACCAGAAGTAACATATCAAAGCCATTCTTTGAATCTATCTCATATTCATCATCGAACGGATCCGTTCGAAATTCTCAAACATTGTTGCACCTGTATTTGGCAAGCTTGCCCGTCCGATGTCTGCGCAGCTGTGCAAGCCCCTCACGGGACTAGCTCCG
>CAVLCU010000051.1:0-15758 GCA_963661545.1 Lachnospiraceae bacterium
CTATCTGACCGGCTATCTTACCAAAGTCGGGGAAGAAAGTTTGACAGAAGCCTTGCCAAAGGGAAAGACTGCACTGATGATTCCCAATGCAGAAATCAAAGAGATTTATGAAACCACTATTCGGAAATGGTTTGACGACAGCGCCAAAGTATGGAGCAGAAAACCGCTTTTTGATGCTGTATGGAAAGGAGACAGCGAGACTCTGACGGAAGAAATGACTAAATTGCTCCGAAAAACCATCAGCTATCATGATTACCACGAAGATTTTTACCATGCATTTTTGGCAGGCATATTTGCCGGAGCTGGTTACATGGTGGAATCCAATAAGGAACATGGAGAAGGCCGAAGCGATGTGGTCATCTCCGATCCAGCCGAAGGCCGCATCGCCATTTTCGAGGCAAAATATGCAAAAAAGTTGGAAGACATGCAAGAACAGTGCCAAAAAGCCCTGCAGCAGATCGACACAAAAATGTATGCCGAAGCATACAAAGACGATTACGATCAGATCCTATGCTACGGAATATCCTTCTTCAAAAAGCGCTGTCTGGTAAAGAAAAAGAAAAGAGAAAGTGTAAGAGAGATCAAAAGCGTTTGACGCCACCCAGGCGATAGACTATAATGTACCTTGAAAGCCCCGACAAGCAGCCGGGCTGAGGGCATGCTAGCGACGCGAAGCTAGTCCCGTGAGGGGCATACCACAGCTTGTGGATATCGGACGGGCAAGCCGGTATCCGCAAGGAGGACGATAGTCCGGATTGCGGATACTGGCGGCAGGTGCGAGAGCACGATAGTGCGGAGCAGCTGGCTTTCAAGAGGCCCCGGACGGCGGATGCAAGCTGCGGGATGCTTGTGACGCGAAGCTAGTCCCGTGAGGGGCAGACACAAGCTGCGAGAGGACGATAGTCCGGGCAAATAGACGGAAGAAGAGGAAGTCCATGATCAGAAGCATGACCGGTTTTGGCAGAGCAGAACTGCAGGACCAGGAGAGAAAGTTTACCGTAGAGATTAAGTCTGTGAATCACCGATATCTGGATTTTAATATCAAGATGCCCCGGAAGCTTAGCTTTTTCGAGGCAGCGGTTCGGACGGTCTTGAAGGATTATATGCAAAGAGGCAAGATTGATGTCTCGGTTACCTATGAGGATTTTACTCAGACAAGGGTTTCTCTGAAGTACAATGAAGAATTAGCCAGGCAGTATATGCTTTATTGTTCCCGGATGAGCAGTCAATTTGGGATAGCGGATGACATGACTGCTTCTAAGCTGGCTCATTGTCCGGAGGTTTTGGTAATGGAGGAGCAGGCTGCCGATGAGGAGGAGCTGTGGGCTCTTCTGGAACAGGCTCTTCGGGCGGCGGGAGAGCATTTTGCAGCATCCCGCGGCAAGGAAGGGGAGTCCCTGCGAAAGGATCTGCAGGAAAAACTGAGCCATATGGGGCACAATGTAGACAAAATCACAGAGCGAGCACCAGCTATTTTGGAGGAATACAAGGAGAAGCTCCACCAGAAGACCCGGGAGCTTTTGGAAGATGCCCAGATAGAGGACAGCCGGATTGCAGCGGAGGTCATTCTGTTTGCGGATAAGATCTGTACCGATGAGGAAACGGTACGCCTCAAGAGCCATATCCGATCTATGGATGCAGCCCTGGAGGATGGGGAAGGGGTTGGGCGTAAGCTGGATTTCATCGCCCAGGAAATGAATCGGGAGGCCAATACCATTCTTTCCAAGGCTAACGATCTAACCACCTCAAAGATTGCCATTGAGCTAAAGACCGAGATCGAGAAGATCCGGGAACAGATCCAGAATATTGAATAAGGGGATCGAATCAGACAAATAGGATGAGACGAACAGGATAAGAGGGAATACAGTTGGCAAAGCTTATCAATATCGGTTTCGGTAATGTGGTAAATGCAGACAAGCTCCTGGCAGTGGTCAGTCCTGACGCTGCCCCGGTGAAGCGTTTGGTAACCCATGCCCGGGAGGAGGGCAAGGTTATTGATGCGACCCAGGGCAGACGCACCAAGGCGGTACTGATGCTGGAGGAGGGAAGTGTCCTTCTGTCTGCCTTGCAGCCGGAGACCATAACCAGGCGATGTAATACATTTTCTATGACTATGACAAAAGAAGAGATGGAGGCAGAAGATGAGTGAAGGGATATTAGTTGCCGTATCCGGTTTCTCGGGAGCCGGAAAAGGAACCTTGATGAAGGAGCTGTTGAAAAATTACGGCAATTATGCCCTATCGGTTTCCGCCACCACCAGAAGCCCCCGTCCCGGGGAGCAGGAGGGGATAGATTATTTTTTTAAGACCCGGGAAGAATTCCAGCAAATGATCCGGGAGGATGCCTTTATCGAATATGCCTGCTATGTAGATAATTACTATGGAACGCCCCGTTCCTATGTGGAAGACCAGCTGTCGGCAGGCAAGGATGTGATCCTGGAGATTGAGATTCAGGGAGCCCTGGCAGTAAAGGCAAAAAGGCCGGATACCCTGCTGCTCTTCGTGACTCCCCCCAATGTGGAGGAGCTGGAACAACGCCTGGTAGGAAGAGGCACGGAGAGCAGGGAAACCATTCGGTCTCGTCTGCGCAGAGCCGTGGAGGAGTCAGAGGGTATGGGAGGCTACGATTATATCGTAGTCAATGACAAGCTGGAGGAATGTGCCCGGCAGATGCATGAGATTATCCGATCTCATCACCAGACTACCGGCCATCAAAAAGATTTTATCGCACAGATTCAAGCGGAATTAAAGCAAAGAGAGGAGAACTAAAAGATGATACATCCATCTTACAAGGAATTAATCGAGGTAATCAATCAGGGACATGAGGAAGATGACGCTCCCCTGGTAACCAGCCGTTATTCGGTGGTGCTGGCCACCAGCAAGAGAGCCCGTCAGCTCATCGCCGGGGCAGAACCCCTGGTTCGAACCAGAAGTTCGAAAGCTTTATCCGTTGCCGTGGATGAGATCTACAAGGGCAAGGTGAATATCCTTCCTAACGAGGAGGAGACAGAGGAAGAGACCGGAGAAACAGGAGAAGCAGCAGCTGCAGCAGAGGACGAAGTAAAGAGTCAGGAATAAACTTAGGGAGACAGACATGCGTATTTTATTTGTATCCCTTGGCTGTGACAAGAATCTGGTGGATACGGAGCATATGCTGGGCAAGCTGGCCGGACACGGCTATGAGATGACAGATGACGAGACGGCAGCAGATATTATTATCATTAATACCTGCTGCTTTATCCATGATGCCAAGGAAGAGAGCATTTCCAGCATTTTGGAGATGGCGGAATATAGAAAAGAGGGAAGCTGCAAAGCCTTACTTGTCACAGGCTGCATGGCGCAGCGCTATCGCCAGGAGATCCTGGATGAGATACCGGAAGTGGATGCTGTACTGGGAACCAACAGCTATGAGAAGATAGACCAGGCCATTGCGGCGGCCTTGGCAGGTGAGAAAAGGCTGATTATGGAACCTCTGCAGGGGATTCCCTCCAGCGAGGGCAGGCGGGTGATGTCCACCGGCGGCCATTATGAATATCTCAAGATCGCCGAGGGCTGCGATAAGCACTGTACCTATTGTATCATTCCCAGTCTCCGGGGCAATTATCGCAGCCTGCCCATGGAAGACCTGCTGGAGGAGGCCAGACAACTGGCAAAGGATGGGGTGAGAGAGCTGATCTTGGTAGCTCAGGAAACCACCCTGTATGGCAAGGACCTGTATGGGGAAAAGTCCCTGCATCTTCTCCTGAAAAAGTTGTGTAAGATTCCGGAACTTCGCTGGATTCGGATTCTCTATTGCTATCCGGAGGAGATCTACCCGGAACTGATTCAGACCATGAAGGAGGAGCCCAAGGTACTGGCCTATCTGGATCTGCCTATCCAGCATGCCAATGATGACATCCTTCGCCGTATGGGAAGGAGAACTTCCAGGGCGGATTTGGAAAATCTGATTCATACCTTACGGCAGGAGATTCCGGACATTGTCCTGCGTACTACTCTGATCACGGGATTTCCTGGAGAGACGGAGGAAGCCCACCGGGAGCTGATGCACTTCGTGGATCGGATGGAATTCGATCGGCTGGGTGTTTTTACCTATTCTCCGGAAGAGGGAACACCTGCTGCCCAGATGGAAGACCAGATCCAGGAGGAAGTTAAGGAAAGACGAAGGGACGAATTGCTGACCCTGCAGCAGGAGATTTCCCTGGCTCACGGAGAAGACCGGGTAGGTCAGACCCTGGAGGTCTTTGTAGAAGGCTATATGGCGGAGGAGGGGGCTTATGCCGGTCGAACCTACGCGGATGCCCCGGGGGTGGACGGCTATTTCTTCCTCAATACGGAGGAAACCCTTCATTCCGGAGACTTTGTGCAAGCCCGGGTGACAGGAGCCTTGGAATATGATTTGATTGGAGTGTTAGAAAATGAATTTGCCGAATAAACTTACCATATTCAGAGTCATATTGATTCCTTTTTTTGTTTTATTTATGAAGCTTCCCCTGGGAGGCGGCAACCTGCATCGCATCATCGCCCTGGTCATTTTCATCGTCGCCTGCCTGACGGATACTCTGGATGGCTATATTGCACGAAGGGATCATTTGATCACGGATTTTGGCAAATTCATGGATCCCCTGGCGGACAAGCTCCTGGTCTGCGCGGCCATGATCTGCCTGATTGATACCCGGCAGCTGCCCTCCTGGGTGGTGATTGTGATTATTTCCCGGGAGTTTATCATCAGCGGCTTTCGCCTCATTGCTTCCGATAATGGGATTGTCATCGCCGCCAGCAAATGGGGCAAGTTCAAAACCATCTGTCAGATGGTCATGGTTATCCTGCTTCTGGCTCATTTTGAAGGACAGGTGGCTTATGTTCTGGAGCAGATCTTCATCTATCTGGCTCTGATCTTGACGGTGGTGTCCCTCATTGATTATCTCTACAAGAACCGTCAGGTCTTGGGAAGTCAGAAATAAAACCTGATTACAGAGTCAAAAGCCTGAGCCAATGACATGCTGGGCTGCACAGCCTGAAAAAACCGGATAGGACAGGAGGGGGAAGGCATGGAGAAGATAGGAGAGGCCTCCACAGAGAAATCCTTGGAAGAAGAGCTGGTGGAAGCTTTAGAGAAGAGGGGCTGGCAGATCACTACCGTGGAATCCTGCACCGCCGGTGCTCTTGCAGCCCGCATTGTCAACGTGGCAGGCGCCTCGGATGTATTGAAGGAAGGCTACATCACCTATTGCGATGAAGCAAAAGCCAGGATTGTGGGGGTTGCCCGGGAGACCCTTGACAAATATACGGCGGTGAGTGCAGAGACCGCAAAAGAGATGGCTCTGGGCGGCCTGAGAATCACCGGCGCAGACGTGGCCATGTCTGTCACCGGATTGGCCGGTCCCGGGGGAGGAACTTCAAAACGGCCTGTGGGCTTGGTCTACATTGGATGTGCCATCCATGGAACTGCCCAGGTGAAGAAGTTACACCTTCAGGGAGACCGCAATGAAATCCGCAGCCGGGCAGTGGAAGAAGCACTGCGTTATAGTTTGGAATGTATAGAAAAAAGCGCTTCTCTTTAAGAAAAGAATGGTTTGGGTGTCAAAACACCCAAACCATTCTTTTCTGGAAAACATCCATGTTGCACGCTGTGTAGCCATACCACAAATGAAAGACAGCTGCTTCGCACGGACGTGCTCCCGCAGCTGCCGCCGTCCAGGGCTTTCAGAGTGTGTCACTAGAATTCCAGCAGATCCCGTATCTCCTGATCCGGTACCTCCATGGGATATTGATTGGTAAAGCAGGCGGTGCAGATGGGAAGGTCTCCTACCATATTCTGCAGCTCCTCTATGGGCAGGTAGCCCAGGGAGTCTGCCCCGATCAGGTCCCGGATTTCTTCTGCGGAATGGGTAGATGCGATCAGAAGCTTGCTGGTGGGCACATCGGTTCCGAAGTAGCAGGGATAGAGGAAGGGCGGAGAGCTGATTCTTACATGAACCTCTGTGGCGCCGGCGCTTTTCATCATTTTGATAATATTGGCCATGGTAGTTCCTCGGACGATGGAATCATCCACCAGGACAATCCTTTTGCCCCGTACCACCGGTTCCAGGACATTCAGCTTGATCTTGACACTATTCTCCCGCTCCTTCTGACTGGGCTTGATAAAGGTCCTTCCCATATAACTGTTCTTATGGAAGGCGATGCCAAAGGGGATGCCGGAGGCCTCGGAATATCCCTTGGCTGCGGTAAGGCCGGAATCCGGCACTCCCACCACCAGATCAGCATCCACCGGATAAGTCTTGGCCAGAGAAGCTCCCGCCCGAATGCGGGACTCATAGACGCTGACCTGATCCATCCGGCTGTCCAGGCGGGCAAAATAGATATATTCGAAGATACAATGGGCATGCCGGGGCTTCTGGGGCAGGAATTGGGACAGCACTTCCCCGTCCTTGTTGATGGTGACAATCTCTCCGGGCTCCACGTCCCGGATAAACTGCCCGCCTATGGCGGAGATGGCACAGCTCTCCGAGGCGATAATATAGGCATTGTCCCGCTTGCCGATGCAAAGGGGCTTCAGACCGTAGGGATCCCGCACTCCCACCAGCTTTCTGGGACTCATGACCACCAGGCCATAGGCGCCCTTGATCTGGGTGGAGGCCTTCAGAACCGCCTCCTCCACTGTTCTGGACCGCACCCGCTCCCGGGCAATGCAGCAGGCGATGACCTCTGAGTCAATGGAGGTATGGAAGATGGCTCCGGAGAACTCCATCTGTTCCCGCAGCTCCATGGCATTGATAAGATTGCCGTTATGAGCCAGTGCCAGGGTACCCTTGATATAATTCAGAACCAGGGGCTGGGTATTGTCGATATTGGTGGAACCTGAGGTGGAATATCGAACATGGCCGATGCCGATATTGCCCTGCAGCTTTTCCAGATTGGAGGACTTAAATACCTCATTGACCAGTCCCAGACCCTTATGGGACTTTACCCGACCCATGGGACCGTTGGTATCAGATACAGCGATTCCGCAGGACTCCTGTCCCCGATGCTGCAAGGCCTCCAGGCCATAGTATATGGTGTTGCCGACATCCTTTCCGTCCAGATCGTAAATACCGAAGACTCCGCATTCTTCCTGTAATCCGCTGTCGTAGATTGTAGTCATGGCTCTCTATTCTCCTTCGTAGGTACTTCCTCTTGCGTTTTTGTGCTTTCTACATTATAAAGGCTTTCCCGGAACCTGACAAGGGCAGGGTCCTAAGATTTTCAAAAAAACATTTGAATCCACAGGGGATGTGGTATATAATTTGAAAGTCCCAAAGGGCAGGCACAGTTTTTGATAGGTATGCACAAAAACAGGAGGGAAGCGCATATGTCAGTAAAGTATGTATTTGTAACCGGCGGTGTTGTGTCCGGTCTTGGTAAGGGAATTACAGCTGCATCCCTGGGAAGGCTCTTGAAAGCCAGGGGTTACCAGGTGACCATGCAGAAGTTTGATCCCTATATCAATATCGACCCGGGCACTATGAATCCTATCCAGCATGGGGAAGTATTTGTAACGGACGATGGAACAGAGACTGACCTGGACTTAGGTCATTACGAGCGTTTCATTGATGAAAGTCTGGATAAGAATTCCAATGTCACCACCGGCAAAATATACTGGTCTGTCCTGCAAAAGGAGCGCCATGGGGATTTTGGCGGGGGCACTGTGCAGGTCATCCCTCATATCACCAATGAGATTAAGAGTCGTTTCTACCGGGGAAAGCAGGTAGATGAGGAGCGCATTGCCATCATCGAGGTAGGGGGAACCGTAGGGGATATCGAGAGCCAGCCCTTCCTGGAGTCCATCCGCCAGTTCCAGCATGACGTGGGACATGAGAATGCCATCCTGATTCATGTCACCCTGATTCCCTATATCAAGGCTTCCGGCGAGCTGAAGACCAAGCCCACCCAATCCAGTGTAAAGGAACTGCAGGCCATGGGCATCCAGCCGGATATCCTGGTTTGCCGGTCGGAGCAGCCCCTATCCGTGGAGATCCGGGACAAGATTGCCCTCTTCTGTAATGTGCCCATGACCCATGTACTGCAGAATCTGGATGTGGAATATCTCTATGAAGCCCCCCTGGCCATGGAGAAGGAACATCTGGCCAAGGTAGCTCTGGATTGCCTGCATCTGCCCTGCCCGGAACCGGATCTGACCGACTGGAAGGATATGGTACATGCCCTGCGGAATGCAGATAAGGAGGTCACCATCGGCCTGGTAGGCAAATATATTTCCCTCCATGATGCCTACCTCAGCGTGGCGGAAGCCCTCAAGCACGGGGGAATTGCCAGCCATGCCACCGTTCATATCAAGTGGATCGATTCCGAAAAGGTAGATCCTGACAATGTAGCAGAGGTTTTATCGGATGTAGACGGTCTTCTGGTGCCCGGAGGCTTCGGCAGCCGGGGCATAGAGGGCAAGATTACGGCCATCCAATATGCCAGGGAACACCAGCTGCCCTTCCTGGGGCTTTGCCTGGGCATGCAGCTGGCCATCGTGGAATTTACCCGCAACGTGGTGGGCTTCCATGATGCCCACAGCATCGAGCTCAATCCCAATACCATGCATCCGGTGATTGCCCTGATGCCGGATCAGGACGGGGTAGAGAATATCGGAGGAACCCTAAGGCTGGGCTCCTATCCCTGCCTGCTGAAAAGGGATTCCAAGGCCTATGAGCTGTACGGTCAGGAGCTCATCCATGAACGGCACAGGCATCGTTATGAGGTCAATAACGATTTCCGCAAGGCCCTGCAGGAAAATGGCATGACCCTGTCCGGCCTGTCTCCGGATGGCCATATCGTGGAGATGATCGAACTTCCCGACCATCCCTTCTTTGTGGCCACCCAGGGACATCCGGAGTTCAAGAGCCGTCCCAATCGTCCCCATCCCCTCTTCCGCGGGCTGGTGGCTGCGGCGATTCAAGGCAAGAAAAAGAGCAAATAAGTCCAAAGACATCTGGGAAAGCCTTCCGCAAGACGCTGGCCTGTTCCGAATAAAATAAGAAAATAGTGACAGTATACCTTTTATAATTAGGAAAACTGTCACTGTTTTTCACAAAATTAGAAAAAGTCCTTTACAGGCAAGGGAAAATGGTTTATAGTAATGCCAACATGAATATAGGATGTCAGCCAGGCTGGGAAGACTGGCCTGACGCAGAAAGAAAGAGGGAGAACTGTATGAGGCAGCTGGAGCAAGGTGCTGCGGTAGGGCAGCCCGCCCTGTACCGGCAGGAATTCGAGCATGATAATTGCGGAATCGGTGCAGTGGTCAATATCAAGGGTTTGAAGACCCATGGAACCGTAGAGAATGCGTTAAAAATTGTAGAGAATCTTGAACATAGAGCCGGCAAAGACGCCGAGGGTAAGACAGGGGATGGAGTTGGTATCCTTTTACAGATATCACATCGATTCTTTTCCAAGACCTGTCAGACCCTCGGTTTTTCTTTAGGAAATGAGCGGGAATACGGGGTAGGTATGTTCTTCTTTCCTCAGAATGAGCTCAAGCGCAACCAGGCCAAGAAGATGTTTGAGATCATCACGGAGAAGGAGGGGCTGGAGCTCTTAGGCTGGAGAGAGGTGCCCACAGCCCCGGAGGTTCTGGGACATAAGGCCAGAGAATGTATGCCCTGCATTATGCAGGCCTTTATCAAGAAGCCTAAGGATCTGGCCAAGGGGCTGGACTTTGACCGCAAGCTCTATGTGGTTCGCCGGGTCTTTGAGCAAAGTAATGACAATACCTATGTGGTGTCCCTTTCCAGCCGGACCATCGTATACAAGGGAATGTTCCTGGTGGGACAGCTGAGGACCTTCTTCTGCGACCTGCGGGATCCGGATTATGAATCCGCCATCGCGGTCGTTCATTCCAGATTCTCCACCAATACCAATCCCAGCTGGGAGAGAGCTCATCCCAACCGTTTCATTGTACATAACGGAGAGATCAATACCATTCGGGGCAATGTGGATAAGATGCTGGCCAGGGAGGAGACCATGACCTCTCCGGTGCTGCAGGAGGATATGGACAAGATCCTGCCGGTGATCAATGCCCAGGGTTCCGATTCTGCTATGCTGGATAATACCCTGGAATTCCTGGTCATGAGCGGCATGGATCTGCCCCTGGCGGTGATGATCACCATTCCTGAGCCCTGGGCCAACAATGACACGATTTCCCTGGAGGAGCGGGACTTCTATCAATATTATGCCACCATGATGGAGCCCTGGGATGGACCGGCGGCCATCGTATTCTCCGACGGAGATCAGGTGGGGGCGGTTCTGGACCGCAACGGCTTGCGCCCCTCCCGTTATTATATTACCGATGACGGGTATATGATCCTGTCCTCGGAGGTGGGGGTTCTGGATATTCCGACAGACCATATTGTGAAAAAGGAACGCCTCCATCCCGGCAAAATGCTCTTGGTGGATACGGTACAGGGGCGTCTCATTGAGGACAGTGAACTCAAGGAAAAGTACGCCTGGAAGCAGCCCTACGGAGAGTGGCTGGATTCCAACCTGGTCAAGCTCTCTGACCTCAAGATTCCCAATCTGAAGGTGGAAGAGTACCAGCCCGAGGAACGAGCCAGACTGCAGAAGGCCTTTGGTTATACCTATGAGGAATACCGTACCAGCATTCGCAACATGGCCTTGAACGGGGCTGAGGGCATCTCTGCCATGGGTATCGATACCCCCCTGCCGGTGCTGTCCAAGGAGCATCAGCCCCTCTTTCATTACTTCAAGCAGCTCTTTGCCCAGGTAACCAATCCTCCCATTGACTGCATTCGGGAGGAAATCGTTACCTCCACCTCCGTCTACCTGGGCAGGGAGGGCAATCTCCTGATGGAGCGGCCGGAGAATTGCAAGCTTTTGAAGATCAACGATCCGATCCTGACCAATACCGATATGCTCAAGATCAAGAACATGAAGGTAGAAGGCTTCAAGGTAGTGGTGGTTCCCATCATTTACTATAAGAGCACCCCCCTGGATCGAGCCATCGACCGACTCTTCGTAGAAGTGGATAAGGCCTATCGGCAGGGAGCCAATATTCTGGTGCTGTCAGACCGGGGTGTGGATGAAAATCATGTGCCCATGCCCTCCCTTCTGGCTCTGTCCGCTGTCCATCAGCACCTGGTGAAGACCAAGAGAAGGACCTCCCTGGCCATCATCGTGGAATCCGGTGAGCCGCGAGAGGTGCACCACTTTGCCACCCTCCTGGGCTATGGCGCCAGTGCCGTCAATCCCTATCTGGCCCTGGATACCATCCATGAGCTGATCGAAAATGAGATGATCAATAAGGATTATTATGCTGCAGTGGATGATTATACCCACGCAGTATTGAGCGGTATTGTGAAGATTGCTTCCAAGATGGGTATTTCCACCATCCAGTCCTACCAGGGTTCCCAGATCTTCGAGGCCATCGGCATTTCCAAGGAGGTGATCGATAAGTACTTCACCAATACGGTCAACCGCATTGATGGAATCACCCTGGAGGATATTGCCGGAGATGTGGATGAGATGCATTCCAAGGCCTTTGATCCCCTGGGACTGGGCTGTGACCTGACCCTGGACAGCATTGGACGTCACAAGAGCAAGAGTCAGGGGGAGGAGCACAGATATAATCCGGAAACCATCCACCTTCTGCAGGAGTCCACCCGCAGAGGAGATTATGGGATGTTCAAGGAATATACCCATCTGGTGGATCAGGAGGAGTCCGGTTATCTCAGAAGTCTGATGGACTTCAAATATCCGGAGAAGGGAGTTCCCCTGGAGGAGGTAGAGAGCGTGGATTCCATTGTGAAGCGCTTCAAAACCGGCGCCATGTCCTATGGCTCTATTTCCCAAGAAGCTCATGAAACCCTGGCCATCGCCATGAACCGCCTGCATGGCAAGTCCAATACCGGGGAGGGTGGGGAAAGCGATGACCGCCTGGCTTCTCCGGAACGGTGTTCGGCCATCAAGCAGGTGGCCTCCGGCCGCTTTGGGGTAACCAGCAAATATCTGGTTAGCGCACAGGAAATCCAGATTAAGATGGCGCAGGGGGCTAAGCCGGGAGAAGGGGGACATCTTCCCGCCGGCAAGGTCTATCCCTGGATTGCCAAAACCAGGCATTCCACACCGGGAGTATCCCTGATCTCCCCGCCCCCCCATCATGACATCTATTCGATAGAAGATTTGGCTCAGCTCATCTATGATCTGAAGAATTCCAATGTCAATGCCCGGATCTCCGTCAAGCTGGTATCTGAGGCAGGTGTGGGAACGGTAGCAGCCGGTGTGGCCAAGGCCGGTGCCCAGGTCATCCTGATCTCAGGCTATGACGGCGGAACCGGAGCGGCTCCCAGAAGTTCTATCCATAATGCGGGACTTCCCTGGGAGCTGGGACTGGCTGAGACCCATCAGACCCTGATCATGAACGGGCTGAGGAATCGGGTGATGATAGAGACCGACGGCAAGCTCATGAGCGGCCGGGATGTGATCTTTGCTGCCCTTTTGGGAGCCGAGGAATATGGCTTTGCCACAGCTCCCCTGGTAACCATGGGCTGTGTGATGATGCGGGTTTGCAATCTGGATACCTGCCCGGTAGGGGTAGCCACCCAGAATCCGGAGCTGCGTAAGAGATTCCGGGGCAAGCCGGAATATGTGATGAATTTCATGCGCTTTATTGCGGAAGAAATGCGGGAATACATGGCTAAGCTAGGCTTCCGTACCATAGATGAGATGGTAGGCCGCAGCGACCTGATCAAGAAAAAAGATCATGTCTCCACGGAAAAGGCCAAGAGAGTGCAGCTGGAGGAGATCCTTCGCAATCCCTATGCCAACAGCGGCTGCAAGGTCACCTTCGATCCGGAGGCAGCCTACAACTTCGAACTGGAGAAGACCCTGGATGAGAGAATCCTCCTGAAAGAGCTTCTGCCGGCTATAGAGAAGAAGAAACCTAAGAAAATCTCTGTAGCTGTTAAGAATACAGACCGAACCCTGGGAACCATCCTGGGAGCGGAGATTACCAGAAGATGCGGTGATTCTGCTCTGGCGGATGACACCTATGTAGTGGAATGTCAGGGATCCGGCGGCCAGAGCTTCGGGGCCTTTATTCCCAAGGGACTTACCCTGGAACTGACAGGAGATTCCAACGACTATCTGGGCAAAGGGCTGTCCGGCGGCAAGATCGTCGTGAAGCTGCCAAAGAACTCTCCTTTGAAGGCCGATGAAAATGTGATTGTGGGCAATGTGGCCTTCTATGGCGCCACCAGCGGAGAGGCTTATATCAACGGGGTAGCGGGAGAGCGCTTCTGCGTCCGCAACTCCGGAGCCTATGCGGTAGTAGAAGGCGTAGGAGAGCATGGCTGCGAATATATGACCGGCGGCCGGGTGGTGATCCTGGGCAAGACCGAGAAGAATTTTGCCGCAGGTATGAGCGGCGGCATCGCCTATGTTCTGGATGAGAAGAACAATCTCTATCGAAACCTGAATAAGGAAATGGTAGAGATCGACAAGGTGGAGAATAAGTATGATAAACAGGAACTGAAGGATATGATTCAAAAGCACGTAGCGGCCACCGGCTCCCAAAAAGGGCAGGAGGTTCTGGCCCATTTTGAAGAATATCTGCCCAAGTTCAAGAAGATCATACCCAATGATTATAAACGCATGCTGGCTCTGGCCGCCCAGATGGAGGAGAAGGGCTTAAGCAGTGAGCAGGCGCAGATAGAGGCTTTCTACGAAAGCCTGCGGAAGTAGGAGGGAAGAGAAAATGGGAAAACCCACTGGATTTTTAGATTATGAACGTCAGGACAGCGAATGCAGACCGCCGCTGGAACGTATCAAAGATTTCCATGAATTTCATACCCCTCTGTCCAAGGAAAAGCAGAAGCTGCAGGGAGCCCGCTGTATGTCCTGCGGAGTTCCCTTCTGTCAGGCGGGGCGGATGATCGCCGGTATGGCCAGCGGCTGCCCCCTCAACAACCTGTGTCCGGAATGGAATGATCTGGTATACCTGGGCAACTGGAAACAGGCCTATCTGCGTCTGTCCAAGACCAACTGCTTCCCGGAATTCACTTCCCGGGTATGTCCGGCTCTGTGTGAAGCCGCCTGCACCTGCAATCTGAACGGGGATCCGGTAGCCACCAAGGAAAACGAGCGAGCCATTATAGAAAATGCCTGGGAGACCGGCCTGATCCAGCCCAATCCTCCTGCTGTCAGAACCGGAAAAAGCGTTGCCATTGTGGGCAGCGGTCCTTCCGGTCTGGCGGCAGCCCAGATGCTGAATAAAAGGGGGCATAAGGTTACCCTGTATGAGAGAAGGGATCGCATCGGCGGTCTTTTGCGCTATGGCATTCCCAATATGAAGCTGGAGAAATCCGTCATTGATCGTAGGATCCGCCTGATGGAAGCTGAGGGCATCCAATTCGTCCTCAATGCGGATGTAGGCAATACGGTAGAGGCCAGGGACCTGCTGAAGCAGCATGACCGGGTTCTCCTCTGCTGCGGAGCCTCCAATCCCAGAGACATCCAGGCCCCCGGCAGGGAGCTGAAGGGCATCCACTTTGCCGTAGATTTCCTGACCTCCGTCACCAAGAGTCTTTTGGACTCCCAATTTCAAGATAAGGCCTATATAGATGCCAGGAATAAAAATGTAGTGGTCATCGGCGGCGGCGATACCGGCAATGACTGCGTGGGAACCTCTATACGTCTGGGAGCCAAATCTGTAGTACAGCTGGAGATGATGCCTATGCCTCCCCGGGAGCGGGCAGACAGCAACCCCTGGCCGGAATGGCCCAAGGTATTAAAAACGGACTACGGCCAGGAGGAGGCCATAGCCCTCTTTGGTCATGACCCCCGGATCTACCAAACCACGGTGGCAGAGTTTATCGGGAATAAAAAGGGGGAAGTGAAAAAGCTGAAAATCGTCAAGCTGAAGGCAGAAAAGGATCCTGCCAGCGGCCGCATGAACATGCTACCGGTGGAGGGCAGTGAGGAGATCATTCCCGCCGATCTGGTTCTCATCGCAGCTGGTTTCCTGGGCAGCCAGAAATACGTCACCGATGCCTTTGGCGTAGCAGTTACCCCCCGAACCAATGTAGCCACCGAGGCTGGCGCCTACGAAACCTCCGTTCCTGGAGTCTTTACAGCCGGAGACATGCACAGAGGTCAGTCCCTGGTGGTATGGGCCATCCGCGAAGGCCGGGAAGCTGCCAAGGCTGTGGACTACTCCTTGATGGGATATACTAATTTGTAATTGTACAAAAGAAGGCATGTCTATCCATAGAAGATAGGCATGCCTTCTTTTTTTCTGGACGTTTACTTTATCTCTTCTCCCTGCAAAAGGAAGCCATAACTAACTTGACATACTATAAATGTAGTGATAGACTAACTGATGGTTAGATTATCCTAATTACAAAGGTGGAAAAGCTCGGAGAGGAGATTGAAAGCATTGCAAAAAGAATCCAGCTTCAAAAAAATCATTTCCTATGCGGAGAAGGAAAAAGGCAAAATCTATATATCCGCATTTCTAAGCGCCATTAGCGCTCTCGCAGCTCTTGTTCCCTATTACTATCTCTGGCAGATCATCCACGGAATTATCTTCACGGATCCGGGGGCTGATCTGAAAGGCTACGGATGGACAGCCTTTCTATGGGTAGTCATCGCAGCCGCCCTGTCTGTCTTTTCCCTCTTCCTGTCTCATCAGGCCTCGGTTCTTGTTTCTGCCAATATCAGGAAGAAGCTCATGACCCATGTGGGTGATCTGCCCTATAAGAG
>CAVLCU010000052.1:0-15719 GCA_963661545.1 Lachnospiraceae bacterium
AACGCAGAGCTTGATCGTATCTTTGATGAGGATGCTGTGAGAGAGGATTAACGAAAGTTTGAAACAAAGAAGTAGAGGTTATCCGAGAAAATAGAGCATAACAAACAAACCATCCCAGGGGTGGCTTGAAAAATTAAATATTAACGCAGCACCTAATCAGGAAACTACTAAAGGCTCATCCTTTATGATGTAGCCTCGTTGTTTCAAAAGATTAAGTGCCTGTGAAGTGGAAAGAACTTTTTCTGATCACTGCTTAGATCAGAAGGAAAAGGAGGAAGGAATCATGGATAAGATATACGACTTAATCATCATAGGCGGCGGCCCGGCGGGGCTGAGTGCGGCTATTTATGCCCAAAGAGCTAAGCTGGAGACCCTGGTATTGGAGGCTTCTTATGTCAGCGGTGGCCAAATGGTCAATACCTACGAGGTGGATAATTATCCGGGTATGCCGGGGGTCAGCGGCATGGATCTGGGAAATGCCATGCGGGAACATGCAGACCGGCTGGGCTGCCGATTTTCCAGAGAAAAGGTTCTGGAGCTGCAGCTGGAGGGAGAGATCAAGGGGGTACGAACCAGGAAGGGGGACTACCAGGCTAAAAGTCTGATTCTGGCCACGGGAGCCAGTCATCGGAAGCTGCAGGTTGCCGGAGAAGAGGAATTCAGCGGCTTGGGGGTTTCTTATTGTGCCACCTGTGATGGGGCTTTCTTCAAGGATAAGGTAACCGCTGTGGTAGGGGGAGGAGATGTGGCAGTGGAAGATGCCATTTTCCTGGCCCGTCTCTGCAAAAAGGTTTACCTGATCCATCGAAGGGACAGCCTCAGGGCCGCAGCTCTGCTCCAGGACCGCCTGATGACCCTGCCCAATGTGGAAATCATCTGGAACAGTGTGGTAACCGCCCTGGAGGGGAAGGACCAGCTGGACCACCTGCAGGTGGTGAATACCCTCAGCCAGCAGAAGAGTCGCTTGCAGGCAGACGGATGCTTTATTGCTGTGGGGATTCAGCCCAATAACCAGCTCTTCCTGCATCAGTTGAAGCTGGACCAGGGAGGATATATCGAGGCGGGAGAAGACGGAATCACAAGCCTGCCGGGGGTCTTTGCGGCCGGGGATATCCGCACCAAGCAGCTGCGCCAGATCATAACCGCTGCCGCAGATGGCGCCAACTGCGTCACCTCTGTGCAGAGTTACCTCTTGTCAGGAAAGACGGTATAAGACAGACTATATTGTATGAAATGTGTGAAAAAATTTAAATTCGTGATAGTGCACAAATTTGGAAGGCCGTGGGGAAGCAGGGAATTTTGCCCTGGGAGTTATTCAAAGTTATTCAAGGCTTTCCCCAAAGTTATCCACAATCGGAGGGGCTGAAAACAGGCGAAAAGTGGACTTATACACGAAGTTATCCACATTATCCACAAAAAGAGGGTGGAAAAGTCTGATTTACATAAGAATCCAGTGGAACGAACGTTTTGTAACATCTCACGAAATGCATCATTTTTGTAAAAAACCGGGAAAAAACCTTGACAAACAGGAAGTCGAATTATTGACGAGGAGACTTGACAAGGGCAGGAAATTGTAGAAAGAAAAAGTTAATTATCTGAAAATAACCCGGCAGGGGAAGGGCTCAGAGCCGGCTGTCGGCAGGGGCTTTCCCAGGGAACAAGGCAGCGAACAAGAGGCGAAAGCTTTACGCTTTCGCCTCTTGTTGTTTTTTGATGACCTTGAGCCGGGTGAATTCCTCTCTCTCCTTTTCCTCCAGAGCCTCGGAAATATCCTTGGCCAGCTGGGTATAATGAGGGATGGTAATATTCTTCAGGGCGTTGGCCCGTTTCTGGGTCTTCTTGATGGCTACCGCCAGGCGGTAGGCAGAATTCTCTACCATGGCCAGCTGGATGGTCAATTCCTTTACCTTGGTGAAGGCGATGCGAGCCTGATCCATGGATTCCCGGGTGGTGTAGAAGGCATAGGTGGGGGCGGTTCCGGAGGGGTCGGCCTCCGTCAGGGGAATCTCCACCCCCATGATGCTGCGGGTCTTGACCCGGATGGATTCTTCTACCGGGACGGTATAGGAGATGGTCTGCACATAGTTGATGCCATTGTCCATGTTGGCCTTCTGCAGGGCGGAATAGGCTTCCCGGAAGGTACGGTCGATCTGGGACTGGATGCTTTTGGCCTTGTCGATCAGCTCCATCATCTCCCGAATCAGGATATTTCTCTTCTTGTCCATCAGATCATATCCCATTTTGGAGAGGGACAGGGAATTCTTCGCCAGTATCAGGTTACCCTTGGTAGGAAATGTATTGGGATCCATAAAATTCCCCCTTTCATACCTGGTGGTGGCGGCGTCAGCCGCCATGGACGTTTATGCTTCTTCTTTAGCAGGCTGGTAATATCGATCCAGAATCTTGGTATCGATACGATCCAGCTCTTCTCTGGGAAGCAATCCCAGGAGCTTCCAGCCGATGTTCAGGGTGTCTTCGATGGAACGGTTCTCATCGCTGCCCTGACCGATGAATTGGCGCTCAAATTGGTTGCCGAAGATCAGGTATTGCTTGTCCAGGGCAGACAGCTCATCCTCACCGATGACGGAGGCCAGGGCTCTGGCATCCCCTACCTTGGCATAGCAGGAGAAGAGCTGGTTGGCCACATCCTGGTGGTCTGCCCGGGTATATCCCTCGCCGATGCCGTCCTTCATCAGACGGGACAGGGAGGGCAGGACAGAGATGGGGGGATAGATGGACTGGCCGTGCAGCTGGCGATCCAATACAATCTGCCCCTCGGTGATGTAACCTGTCAGGTCAGGAATGGGATGAGTGATATCATCGTTGGGCATGGTCAGGATGGGAATCTGGGTGACAGAACCCTGATTGTCCCGCACAATGCCGGCTCTCTCGTAGAGGGCGGCCAGCTCACTGTAGAGGTAGCCGGGATATCCCTTCCGGGAGGGAATCTCTCCCTTGGAGGAGGAGACCTCCCGCATGGCCTCGCAGAAGGAGGTGATATCCGTCAGGATAACCAGGATATGCATGCCCTTTTCGAAGGCCAGGTATTCTGCGGCGGTCAGAGCCACCTTGGGGGTAATCAGCCGTTCCACTACCGGATCGTTGGCCAGGTTCAGGAACATGACCACGTGGTCGGAGACTCCGGATTCCTCAAAGGTCTTGCGGAAGAAGTCGGCCACATCGTATTTGACTCCCATGGCGGCGAAGACAATGGCGAATTTCTCATCGCTGTCTCCTCCCAGGGAGGCCTGCTGGACGATCTGGGCGGCCAGGTTGTCATGGGGCAGACCATTTCCGGAGAAAATGGGCAGCTTCTGGCCTCGAATCAGGGTGGTCAGACCGTCGATGGCGGAGATGCCGGTTCGGATATAGTTACGGGGATATTGGCGGGTTACCGGATTCAGGGGAAGCCCGTTGACATTTACCCTGGTTTCCGAGGCAATGGGGCCCATGCCGTCGATGGGCTTGCCGATGCCGTCGAAGGTACGCCCCAGAATCTCCTCTGACAGGGAAATCTCCATGGGATGCCCCGTCAGCCGGGTTCGGGTATTCTTCAGGGACATATTATCGGTACCCTCGAAGACCTGGATGAGAGCCTTGTCCTCGTAGGCAGCGATAATACGGCCTAATTTCTTACTTTTGTTGTCGATGGTGAATTCTACCATTTCCTCATAGGCCACATTCTCCACGCCCTCCAGAACCACAAGAGGGCCGTTGATCTCGCTTAAGCCTAAATATTCAATAGACATATCTGCTCTTTCCCTCCTTTATGCATTCTTTTCCAGGACTTCGTCGTAGAAGTCGTCGATGGCCTTATGGTAGCTGTCGAAGAGCTCCGGCTGGTCATTGGGCACGTCGTACTTGATAGAGATAATCCGGTCGAAAATATTGCTTTCCTTGAGGACAGACATGGGATGTCCCATGGTGACCAGAGCCTTGGCCTTCTTGTAGAGATAGAGAATGGTATCCATCATCAGGAACTGCTTGGACATGGGCACGCAGGTGTCATCCTTGTGGAAGGCATTCTGCTGCAGGAAGCCCAGACGAATCACCCGGGCAATCTCCATGGTCAGCTTCTGGTCATCCGGCAGGACGTCGGCGCCGATGAGCTTGACGATCTCCATCAGGGAGCTCTCCTGGTTCAGAAGTGCCATCAGCTGGTTCCGATAGTCTACAAAGTTCTTGTCCACATGATCCTTGTACCAGGGAGCCAAATCTCCCAGGTATTCGCTGTAGCTGGTCAGCCAGTGGATGGCCGGGAAATGGCGGGCATAGGCCAGGGACTTGTCCAGCCCCCAGAAACAGCGGACATAACGCTTGGTATTCATGGTGACAGGCTCCGAGAAGTCGCCTCCCTGGGGAGATACGGCTCCGATGATGGAGACGCTGCCCTCTGTGCCATTGAGGTTCTGCATCATACCTGCCCGCTCATAGAAGGCAGACAGGCGGGAAGCTAAGTAGGCGGGATAACCCTCCTCAGCAGGCATCTCCTCCAGACGGCCGGAGAGCTCCCGGAGAGCCTCGGCCCAACGGGAGGTGGAGTCAGCCATGATGGCCACATCATAGCCCATATCCCGGTAATATTCCGCCAGGGTCAGGCCGGTGTAGATAGAAGCCTCCCGGGCAGCCACCGGCATATTGGAGGTATTGGCGATCAGGGCGGTCCGATCCATCAGAAGGTTGCCGGAACGGGGATCCACCAGCTCGGAGAACTCCTCCAATACCTGAGTCATCTCGTTGCCCCGCTCGCCGCAGCCGATGTAAATAATAATGTCGGCATTGGACCACTTGGCAACCTGGTGCTGGGTCATGGTTTTGCCGGTGCCGAATCCTCCGGGAATGGCAGCAGTGCCTCCCTTGGCGATGGGAAACATGGTATCCAGGATTCTCTGGCCGGTCACCAGGGGTTCACAGGCCGGATATCTCTTGGCGGTAGGCCGGGGGATCCGGATGGGCCATTTCTGACAGAGGCAGATCTCCCGCTCTCCTCCGTCGAAGAGCTTGAGGCGGACCAAGGGGTCCAGGATGGTATAGTCTCCATCCGGGGCTACCCAGGTCACGGTAGCCTGCTCCACATCCGGGGGAACCATAGACTTGTGGAGAATACTCTGGGTCTCCGGGGTCTCAGCGATGATGGTGCCGCCGATGACGGTATCACCAACTGCCACCTTCAGGGTCACAGGCCACTTCTTCTCCGTATTCAGAGAGGAAACATTGATGCCTCGGGTAATATATTTGCCGGATTGCCTGGCTATCTCCGACAGGGGACGTTCGATGCCGTCAAAAATATTGTTGAGGATGCCAGGTCCCAGGACAACTGAGATGGCATCTCCGGTAGCTTCCACGGTATCACCGGGCTTCAGGCCGGTGGTTTCCTCGAAGACCTGGATGGTGGTGGTTTCCTTGGTCAGGGCGATGACCTCCCCCACCAGCCGTTCCCGGCCTACGTAGACCATTTCTGACATCTTGAAGCCGGTATTGCCCTTCAGATAGACCACAGGGCCGTTAATGCCATAGATGATTCCTGTTTTCTTCTCATTCATATACGTGTCCCTCCTCGAAGATGAAAGAATCACGCTCCTCCTGCAGCATGGACGCAAAGGAATGATCGATGAGGATATGGCGTGCCGGAATGACGGCCCGCAGGCCTCCCAGGAAGGATTCCCGGTCGATCTGCACCTCTACCCCGGTTTTGGCAGCCACTTCTTCCAGGAGACCTGCGTCGGAGGCATCCAGGAAGAATTCAATGGAATCCCTGGGGGCGAAATCGATGGCTGATTGGATCTTACGGCAGAGATAAGCCACATAATCCGGGCTTTCCTTGAAGGCCATGAGCTTTTCCTGGGCTTCCGCAAAGAGCATATCCTTGTATTCCTGATGCTTGAGGGACAGGGTTCTCTTAATCTGCAGCTGCTGGGCGGAGAGAGCCTTGTTATTCTCCCTCTTCAGCTTGGCTGTCTCAGCCTCCAGTTCTGCTGCTTTCTGCCGCTGTTTGGTGGCCTGATGGTCGGAAAATAGCTGATCCAGGGCAGCCTGATGGTCGGTGACCAGACGCTCTGCCTCCCTTTGGGCGATTTCTATGGAGTGGTTGTAAAAAACATCTAATTTTTCTTCGGTTGTCAATTCCTTCACCTACCTTATAGTTTCAATCCGATCGCTTCATTCACATAGGATGTAATGAAATCTGCTTTTCGTCCGGTACCGTGGCGATCCGGGATCTCAATGATGAGGGGAAGCTTATGGCGGAGCTTGGCATCGTCGATGAGATCCGGGAATTCCCGGCCGAACTTCTCTGTCAGCAGGATAATGCCAATGCTTTTATCGGCCAAGGCGGTCTCCAAAGCCTCTCGAAGCTCCTCCCGCTGATGGACGGTGACACCTTCCACGCCTGCAAGCCGCATGCCGGTCTGTGTATCAATATTATCGCTGATTAAAAACATTTTCATAGGGATACCTCCTGCGGCAGGGTCTGCGTGAAGGACATCAAAGCTTACCGATGATCATGAAGGAAATAATCAGACCATAGAGGGCGATACCTTCTGCCATGGCAACGAAGATCAGGGATTTACCGAAGATGGAACCATCCTCGCTGATGGCACCCAGGGCTGCGCTGGCGGAGCTGGCTACACCGATACCGGAACCGATGCCGGAGAGACCGGTGGCTAAGGCGGCGCCGATGAAGCCCATGCCGGCTCCGTTGGTCATGCCCTCAGCGGCTGCGGAGGCGGTGGAAGCCCCGGCCAGGGTTACGATGGAAGCGACGGCCAGGATGCCGAAGAAGGCCAGACAGTTGATAGCCAGGCTTCTCTTATAGCGAGCCTTGTTGTGGCTTCCCACATAATAGTAGGTAAAAGGAATGACGATGCTGAATACCAGGGCAAGAGCTGTAAGAATCTGAATCATTGTTGACATAATACGTATCCTCCTTAGATATCTCTTTATATAGATAGAATGATTGTTACCGGCATCAGCTGCGGGAGCAGGGGGCACCCGGCAGCAGGCTTTCTTTCCCGGGGCGGTCCCAGCCGCCTGGGGGCTTATTTGCTCTTCTTCAGGAAGGGCTTGAACTCTCTGCCGTTGCCCTTGTAGAAGCGGCTGAACATCTCATAATATTCCAGACGCAGAACCTGGATGGCCACCATCAGACCCTCCAGGGCAGCGACAAAGGCATTGCCCAGGATGACTACCACCAGATTGGGGCTGCCTCCGTTCTCAGCGCCTGCCAGCATCATGACCACCTGCATCATAGCTACGTGGCTGACGGCATAGGCGCCGATACGCACATAGGACAGGGTATTGGACAGGAAGCTTAAGACGGTCTCAAAGGTTTCGAAGAAAGCCTGTACGAAGTACATGCCCTTGCCTCCCTCAATCGCCGGGCGTTTCTTCTGGGCGATCCGGCTCAGCATCTCCTTGAGGAAGATGATGACCAGAGAAATAAGAATCAAGGCCAGAAGGATGGGCAGGAGGGTATCCAGACCTCCATTTCCGGACATAAGCAGGAAGATTAAGGCAACGATGGAACCGTAGAAGACCAGGCCAGCCAGGGCATTCTGGCTGAACCAGATATTCTCCTTGTCCTTCAGGCGTACCGCATTCAGGATCCCCAGGATGATATTGAAGAGGATCATGAACATACCGAAGGCGATGGCCAGAACGAAGACCACATTCAGACTTCCCAGACCCGGCAGGGTCATCATGTCATCCTTGGCATGGAGCAGGGCCTCGTAGGGGAAGAAATCCTCGAAGCCGAAGAAGCTGTTGAAGATAAAGCCCCAAATGGTGGAGAAAATACCTGCTGTTCCCATGATAGCCGGAAGAGGGGCTTTGGTCTTGCGGTAGAGCAGGAAGCCCCCGATGACAAAGCAAAGCCCCTGGCCTACATCCCCGAACATGATGCCGAAGATAAAGGAATAAGTGATAGCCAGGTAGATGGTGGGGTCGAATTCCCGGTATCCCGGCAGGCCATACATCTTGACAAACATCTCAAAGGGCCGGAAGAAAGAGGGATTCTTCAGCTTGGTGGGGGGCTGGCTTAGGATATTATTGTTGTTGTCCTCCACAAAGCAATAGAGATTGGGATCCTCGGCAATCTCCTGCTGGAAGGAGTCTGCATCCTGGGCGGCCATCCAACCGCACATAATATAGAAGGTTTCGGAGGAGGATTTGGTGCAGGCAGCCAGCTTGCGGACGTCGAAATTCTCAGACAGGCTGGTCAGCTTGTCCCGGGCTCCCACCAGTTCCTCCTTGTGGGTCAGCAGATAATCCGACATCTTGTCATCGCAGGCTGTGATCTGCTTCTCCGTCTGGGCAATCTTATCCTGAAGCTTTTGATAGGCCTCCTCCGGGGTTCCCTCGTATTCATCCGGCAGATAGAGCCGTTCAAAGTGCATGGATGCATAGACGGCGTCAATCTTGTGGATCTGATCCTTGGGACAGAAATAGATGCCCCAGACGTAACTGGAATCCGAGTGACAGCGATAGAATACGGTGTCCGTATTTTCGTAAATATAGGTTTCAAATTTGGTAAAATACTCTTTTGGGATCTTGCCGAAACGAAATCGTATAAATTGGAAATCCAAAAGAGCGGACAGGCTGCAGGGCAGATCCTGGAAGGGTTCAATCTTGTCTGCCAGCTCCTGATACTTCTTGCAGCTGGCCTCCAGGCCGCTGCGCTCTTCCCTTAGCCTGGCCAGTGTGTGATCCGTCTGCTCGACGCAGTTGACTGCATCCTGCAGAGACATGGCCTTGCCGGTCCTTGGGTCGGAATCCGGGAGAAGCTCTGTATAATCCTCTGCCAGCTTCAGAGTCTCCTTGTAGGGATTGATCTGAATGTAGGGCGTAAGATTCTGCACGGTCTTTAATTCGGCCAGGGCATTCTCCAGATGGATCTCGTATTTGGACAGATATTGATCTACAACGCGGTCAATATCCCCTTTGGGACCGGTGATACTAAGAAACTTCATCTTAACAATCATCCTTCACCACCTCCGGGTTTCATTAATATCAGCGACAGTCTACGTGGGTCATGGCCTCCGCCGGGGAAACCCGATACCGCACGCATTCCAGCGCTATGATCAGTCGGTCCACCTCATGCTCCTTGTGGTAGAGGTAGGAATAAACGGTAGTAACGGAATAAGGATCCTGCCGGGAACCGGAGCTTAGAATGTGCTTCAAAGTCTCCGCATAGAGGGCTTCCAGGGCATCCTGGGTGAAATCCTTGTAGCGTTTGGCATAATAGCAGCGACTGATCAGGGCTGCCAGGGCATCTGCATTCTCGCATTCTACCATCTCTGTAATCTCCTGCTTGCTGATCCGGTAGTTGACCGGAATCAGGAGAGCATATATGTCTGCATGCTCCATGTGGTAGTAGCGCTTGCAGCGATAGATCCACTGGATATTCAGCATATCGAACTTGGAACCAAGAATCCTGGTCAGACCGCCGGAGGGGACAGGCTCCGCTACCTTGTCCTTGTCCTTCCACAGCTTGCGAAAATAATAGAGATCCAAGGTCATCTCATAATCAAACAGGGTGGGACGGTCAATCGCCTGAAGGTTCATCAGGGGTTCGTAATATTGGGAACCCTTCAGGCGGGACACGAATTCCTCCGGCGTCGAGGAAGCGGTCAGCAGCTGGAAATCCAGGTCGGAATGATTGGTAAAGAAGTCCTCGAAGGCCGACAGATCCAGGGGAACATTGCGGTGATCGAAGATATTGGTCAGGCAAAGCTTGAGAAAATAGATTTCGTAGCGCATAAAATACAGATCCAGGAATTGCCGCTGCCGCAGGCTGGCAAAGTTGTATAACTTGGTAAAATCGTGGTAGACGCTTTGCCGCAGCATCTGCTCGATCTTGCCTCTGTGCAGCTGGGAATCCTCCACAGAGGAGAACATCTCTCCATAAGAGGGCTTCTGCCGCAGGTAGGCAACGGCTGCAGGGACATTGGGCAGTTCCACGATCTCCCGGAAGTTATCCGGAGTCAGGAGGCGGCTTTGCATGGCCCGGATCTTGGTAGTCAATCCGCTGTAGGACATTAAACCTCGCAAATAATCACTTCCTTACTATTTTTTCATAAATCTGCTGGGCCAGCGCTGCATGGTTCTCATGATAATAGGCTTCCAGGGCCTGCAAAGCCTCCTGGGATCGCTGCTCCAGCTTCTGCAGCTCCTTATCTCTGGAAGAGGATAGCTCCTGACGGAGACGGGAGATCTCTTCCTCTGTCTTCTGGTCCATCTGGGCATCGTATTCTTCGATTCGCTTCTCCTGATCCTGATCCAGAAGCTTCTTCTGGTTGGCAGCCCCATCCATGATCCGGGATGCGGCTACTTCAATCTCAGACAATTTGCTGATTACAGAATCCATATCTTCACCTCCGACAACATCATTTTAATCATTGCCTATTATATACCTTTGATTTTATAAAAATCTAGTGTAATATTCCATAAAAATTTGGGGGTCTTTTCTGCGACAAAATGCAAAAAAGGCGGACAACCGGGAAAAATTTGCCGGTTGTCAGGCGGGGGCTTCCGTGCTATATTGAATTTGAAAGAAGGACTCCCGGCGGCAGGCGACAGCTGTGGGGGGGCAAGTGGAGGAAGAGGCAATCCGGGAAGGAGTGAAGTATGGTCAAGGTGGATTTGATCACAGGTTTTCTGGGCTCGGGGAAAACGACTTTTATTCATAAATACATCGAGTATCTGACCAGGCAGGGGCAGAAGGTTCACGTGATCGAGAATGAGTTCGGCAGTATAGGAATCGATAAGCTTTTTTTGAAGGAGGATGATTGCAAAGTCAGTGACCTGTCCGGGGTCTGCATGTGCTGCAAGGGCAAGCAGATGTTCCAGGACATGCTGGTGGCCGGAGCCCTGGAGGGCTGCGATCGGATTCTGGTGGAACCCTCCGGCATCTATGATGTGGATGAATTCTTCTCTACCATGGCTTCCGATCAGGTTCGGAATTATTGCGAAATCGGCAGCATCCTGACCATTGTGGACGCCCATCTGGACCATCTGTCCGAGGAAGCCTTCTATCTGATGTTTTCCCAGCTTCTGGCAGCCGGTCAGGTGATTATGAGCAAGACCCAGCTCTTTGACCCTTGCCGGATCAGCAAGACCCTGGGACAGATCAATGCATTGATGGCAGACCATGGCAGCAGCAGAAGATTCGGCGAGGATGTCTGCATCAAGCCCTGGGATCAGCTGACAGAGGCGGATTTTCAAGGCTTCCAGGAGAGGGGCTACTGTATCCTGGAGCATGAGAGGGAATGGATGCAGCACGATGAGATCTTTGATGCGGAAATCATGGCGGATCTCTGTCAGGATCCGGCGGATCTGAGAGACCGGCTGACCCATCTGATGGAGGATGATTCCTTTGGAACCATTCTGCGCATGAAGGGTCATATTCAGGATCTGGAGGGCAACTGGTATGAGGTCAATTGCTCCAGGGATGCCATGACCATACGGCCCAGTCAGGTCAGGCGAGGCATCTATGTGATCATAGGCCAGAATATGAAGGTTCCGGCCCTGCATACCGCTTTTCTTCCCCGGCAGGGAAGGAAGACAGGCCAGTCAGGGGGAGGAAGCGGATCATGCGGCTGAGGAATATACCCGGTTCCCGAGAAGTCATTGCAGAAAGTCCCTTCTGTGTCCAAGAGCCGGGAAGATGGAAGGGACGGTGGAAGGCCTACTTCGGCAATGACCATCCCATCCATGTGGAGATCGGCATGGGAAAGGGACGTTTCCTGATGGACATGGCCGCCTTGCATCCGGAGATCAACTACATAGGCATCGAGATGTACAGCAGCGTCCTGATTCGTGCGATTCAAAAGGCAGAGAGCCGGGAGGAGAGGAAAGCGGCAGAGGGACAGGGGAACTTCTGCTTCCTGCGGATGGACGCCCGGGACCTGTGGGAGGTCTTCGCAGAGGGAGACTTGCAGAAGATCTATCTGAATTTTTCCGATCCCTGGCCCAAGGATCGCCATGCCAAGCGCCGATTGACCTCCGGAGAATTCCTGGAGCGCTATGAGAGGATCCTTCCGGTGGGGGGACTCCTGGAATTCAAGACAGACAATCGTCCCCTCTTCGACTTTTCCCTGGAGGAGGTCAGGAAGCGGGGCTGGGAACTGGAGATCTGTACCTATGACCTCCATGGAGATCCAGGGTGCAATGCCGGGAATGTCATGACGGAATACGAGGAGCGCTTCTCCTCCAGGGGCAATCCCATCTGCAAGCTGTCCGCCCGCTGTCCCGGCCAGAGGCAGGTTTGAGACTTTTGACACTGTAACCAAATCCAGGATAGAACAAGAGAAAAGGAGGAAGAATGTATGGTGACCTTAGTGAAGGAAGAGAATTTTGCCCGAGAGGCAGCAGAGGCAGCAGGCAGTGTGGTAGTGGATATGTATGCAGATTGGTGCAATCCCTGTAAGATCATGGCTCCGGTGGTGGAAGCCTTGTCCCAGACCATGACGGATGTGAAGTTCTGCAAGTGCAATGTAGACCAGGCTCCCTCCGTGGCCAGGCAATATCGGGTCCTCTCCATCCCTGCCTTTCTGGTGTTCCGAGATGGGGAACTGAAGGACTCTCTGGTGGGAGTCATGGATGAGGAGGAATTGGAGGCGGAGATTCGAAACGCCTTGGAAAAGTAGGGATCAAAGAAAGAAAATAGAAAAAAGAAGGCAGCTGCCTGGCATCTTGTATGCCCTTGCAGCTGCCTTCTTTGGCTGCCCCGTGGCCCCTGGGCGGCCACGGGGGGGAGCCTTATTGGAAGAGCATCAGCATGGTGTCGGAATTGGCCTCGGACAGGGCATCCGAGTTGTTTAGGAAGATGACATCTGAGATATTATGCTCTGTGATAAAGCTAGTCAGGTTCCCGGCATAATACCTGTAATCCACAATGTAGGTATTTTCATAATGATCCACCAGGAAGGGGGCAAAGGCATTGCCATAGGATTCCTTGATCAGAAGGCAGGCAGATCCGTCCGTCACATTGGGGTTGTGAATGCTGGTAAGGGCATTATCTCCCCCCAGGAAGGAGCTGTATTTTGACCCGGCGCTGCTGTCGGTCATATCATTGATGATCCGGAGGGTATAGGAACTTCCGTCCGAATCGGTCACCGTTTCCTCGTTGGTTCCCATGGGAACATAGGCATATACGGTATCCGGATTGTTGGCCAGGGCCTCCGATTGATTGGAATAGGAATAAAAGGTTCCCAGGAAGCCGCTGTAGGATACCTCTGTAAAATCAGACAGGTCGTGGGGGCTGATTCCCTTGGCAGAGCAAAATTGCAGGTAAGCATAATAGGCTCCCAGGGCTGTCCAGTGGTGATCCGTATTATAGTAGATATATTCCGCATTATGACTGATCAGGGTATCCAGAACCGGCACCTGCAAAATGGCTGGATCCAGCATACTGTTGATGTAGGAAAAGGCGTCAGAGGCACTGGAACCGCCGATACTCTCCTGGATAGATTCATCCAGGCAGACACTGAAATTGGTGGGAGCCAGTATGTCATAAATCTTCACCTGGCTGCCCAGGCTGGCCTTGACCGTATTCAGCATGGAAGCGTAGGCATCGGCCCCTCCCCGATTAAAGTAGTAGATCTCAAAGCCTCGATTGTCAACGATATAGACAGCTCCTGCTACCTCAGGGGCATCGTGCAGGGTGCCGTCCTGGGTGGGGGTGGGGGAAGGCGTTGGGGTTACCGTTGGAGTTACCGTCTCGGTGGGGCCCACCGGATCCGGCGTGATCACTCCCGTAGGAGTGGAGGTGGAGGTCAGCTGGCGAATGGGAGCCGGTGTGGCTGCGGCATCCGGTATCTCGTCGGCCGTCTGTACCTTGCCATGAATCTCCTGGGAATGGATTCCATAACTGCTTTCCATCAGGGAGCCAAGGCTTAGAAAGGCCTCCCGGAAGGGATAGGAGTCGGAATACCAGGTGCTGATGTCGGAAAAATAGGACCCGTCCCAGATCTTTGCCAGGGAGAAGGAGGGAAAGGAAGCCAGCTCCCGCTTCTCCAGGTCGGAGATCTTCGGACGCAGGGGCAGCAAAAGCCCCAATACAAACAATACTATACCAAGGATCTGAAAGACCTGGATAAAGCGAAGATTCCATTTCTTACGAAGCTTTTTCTTCCTTTTCCTGATACGGAGGTCATCTGCCTCCCTCCTTCCTCCGCTTGTCCTGCGGAGGTCATCTTGTTGAGCCATGATATCTTCCCCTTAAAACTGATTATATAAAAATGGTGTATAGCTGTTTCCGATCATGGCAGTCAGGGCCAGGAAAAAGAAAACAGCAGCCAGTAGGATGCGCAGCCGGTAATAAGCCTGGGAGGCCTTAACAGAGTTCAGACATTTTGCCTCAATCAGAGCCATGAGCTTCCGGAAGAGGGGCGTGCAGGCCAGCACGGCCAAAATCAGGAAGAAAATGTTATTGCTGAAGCTGATGGCTACCGTAGAACCGGTCAGGGCATTGTGGTTGAGACCAAAGAGACCCTTAAGCGCCCCTCCCAGTTTGGAGAAATCTTCGAAACGGAAGATGATCCAGCTGATGAAGAGAAGGAATAAAGTAATGACATGCCCAAGGACACAGGGCAGAGCTTTTGCCCCCCTTGCAGCCAATTTGTTCTCTATTACAATGCATACGAAGAAGTAGAGCCCCCAGAGGACATAATTCCAGCTGGCCCCATGCCAGAGACCGGTAAGAGCCCATACCACCAGCAGGTTCCGGATGGTTTTGCCGGGAGATACCCGATTCCCCCCCAGGGGAATGTAGACATAATCCCGAAAGAAGGTGGAAAGGGAGATATGCCATCTGCGCCAGAAGTCCTTGATGGATTTGGCCATATAGGGATAATTAAAGTTCTCTGCAAAATGAAAACCGCACATTCGGGCAAGACCGATGGCAATGTCAGAATAGGCTGCAAAATCCAGATAGATCTGGAGCATATAACACAGGGAGCCCAGCCAGACGCCGTTCACGGGAACGGTGGAAATGTCTGTGCCAAGGGGGAGAAGGGAATCCGCCAAAGCCCCGCAATGATCCGCCAGGACCGCCTTTTTCACCAGTCCCAGACAGCAGCGATAGATGCCCGTTGTGATATCATTATATAAAAACTTCCGGTGGTAGTAGTCTTCCTTCAGGTCGCTGTAGCGGACAATGGGTCCTTGCACTACGTTGAAAAACATGGCGACATAGCAAAGCAGATCCAGGTAGCTGGTCTCGGCCTCCACTCTCTGGTGATAGACATCTGCCACATAGGAGATCAGCTTGAAGGTATAGAAGGAGATTCCTAAGGGAAGAGCCAGCTTCAGCAGGAAGGAATCCTTGTCCACCAGGGAGCCGAAATTCCCCAGCAGAAAGCCGGTATATTTGAAAAATCCCAGGACAGCCAGAAAAAGGACGACAGAAACGCTAAGAAAGACTTTACGTCGGTGAGGATGGGTCTCCCTTTGGATCCTGCGGCCAAAGAAGTAGGCGATGGCAGACATCAAAAGGAGAAGAAGCAGATAGCGAAGGCCTCCCCAGGCATAAAAGATCAGAGAAAAGATGAAAAGAGTTCTGTTCTTGCCTTTTATGCCAGCTGCGCGAAAATAAAACAAAGCAAATAAGGGTAGAAAGAATAATAAGAAAAACAAGCTGGAAAAAGCCATAACAGCCACCCCTCTAATAATAGAAATAATAGGAAATGCACATCCTGTATGCATTTCCATGCTTATTATAT
>CAVLCU010000053.1:0-15609 GCA_963661545.1 Lachnospiraceae bacterium
TCCCGTGTTTGCGTAACCACTCCATAGTTAGTCCTGAAAATCGGGGAGTTGTCGTATATAGGTGAGGATTATGAAGGAGATATGAGAAAAATGGCGGAGGATCCGGTGACGCAGGAGTGGTGGACTTATACAAAGCCCTGCTTCGTCCCCTATTCCATGGGGAAGGATTCTGAATTTTATAGGGATATGGAGCAGATCTTTTACCTGGATGGAAAGAAGAATGTGACCAAATAGAAGGAGGATCAAAATGGCTTACGGGAAGAAGGTATGGGTCTTTCCGGATGCAGAGCTGCCCCCGGTGGGGGTCAACAGCATTCCGGGACATGAATCCATCATTATCACGAATACGGGCAGCGCAGATGCTCATGTGAGAATTACCTTGTTTTACACGGACAAGGATCCGGTCAAGGATATTGAGGTAACGATTCAGGCAGAGAGGGTTCGATGTCTTCGTACGAATCAGCCGGAGGATTTTGGCAGTCATACAGCAGCTTTTGAGGAGCAATATGCCATCCTTCTGGAGAGTGATGAACCCATTATTGCCCAATATGGACGGGCAGAGCCCAGAGCCGTGGCTTTCTATACGACTCCCGGCTATTGCTGCGATGAAACAGAAAACGAGTATCAATAAGAAAAGGAGAAAAGGAATCTTATGGCAGAACATGGAAGTATCCGAATTCCGGATCAAGAGTACAAAGAGAGAGCAATGAGGGCAGCAGAGATTATCCGCAGGGAGGGATTGGACGCTTTGATTGTGAATTCCAACGAGTCGGATTATGCCAATGCCCGCTATTTTTCCGGCTATTGGCCCCTGTTTGAGCGTGCCGGTGTGGCCATTGCCCCCACCGGGGAAGCAGCCCTGATGGTGGGACCGGAAAGCAGCCAATTTGCGGCGGATCGTTCCAAGATTGAGAAAATCTTTGTCTTGAAGGAATATCGAGAGGGCGCCGATCCGGCTTACCCGGAGCTGCAGGCAGATACCTATCATGATGTATTCAAGGCATTGGGGATCACCGGCAAGAAGCTGCGTATTGGCGTTGCTTCCTACTTGGATACCTCAGTAGTTATTATGGAAGGAATCAAGGCGGCTTTTCCGGAGGCGGAGATCCTTAGAGCAGACCACATTATGGTAGAATTGCGTTCGATCAAGACAATCAACGAGATCAACTGCCTGCGAGAGGGTTACCGGATTGCAGAGCTGGCCTCCCAGCAGGTCATCAAGGAGATTCAGCCGGGGATGACCGAGCTGCAGATGGTTGGTGTGGCGCAGCGGGTCATCTATGAAAATGGTGCGGAATACGAAGGACTGCCCATGTATGTCTTTTCGGAAGCCTCCACCAGACATGCCATCTCTCGATCCAGCTATCGAAAGTTTGAAAAAGGGGATATTGTGCAGCTGAATCTATCCGCCAAGATTGATGGATATTCCGCAGCGATCGGATATCCGGTGATTTTGGGTAAGTTAGAAGGCAAGAGAAGAGATGTAGTTTTGTTTGGCCTGGAGGCTCACAATTGGACCCAGAAACAGGTAAAGGCCGGAGTCATGGCCTGCGATATTGCCCGGAATTTCTATCAATATTATGTGGATAATGGCTATAAGGACAACTTTGTCTATGGCCCGCTCCATGGCACAGGGATGATTGAGGTGGAAGCCCCCTGGGTAGAAACCACATCCGAGTATGCACTTCAGCCTAATATGTGTTATCAAATCGATACCTTTATTTCCACCGATACCTTTGGTGTCCGCTGGGAAAAGGGAATTGCTGTTACTCAGACGGGCTGTGACGTGCTTTCGCCGGAGATCGGAACTTTATACGAACTGGATTAAGGGGAAGAAAATCATGCAGATGGTAGACATGTTTTATGACCAGTTGGAGGATGCAAAAAAAAGAAAGGTTCCCTACGTGATTCCTATCGGAACCATCGAATATCATGCCCTGCATGCCAGCTGCGGTACAGATACCATGGTAATTCAGGGTGTTCTGAGGGAACTGGAGAAAACAAAAGAGATGGTGGTCTGTCCCCCCATCTGGTATGGGGTGGCCAGCTATGCTGTGTCGGGACCGGAGAAGGGAACCATACAGGTGGACGTGGATGCCTATGAGAATTATATCTACCATATCCTCAAATCCCTGGTTTATGGCGGCGTCAAGAACATTTACTGTGTGGCTCATCACCAGACGGAGGAGGGCTGTCTGATGCCCATGACTCTGGCCTGCCATAAGGCAGCTAAGAAGGTGATTATGGAATATATGGAAGACACCCGAGGCAGGGGCTGGTGGGGCAGCAATGATTATGCGGATTATTATGACAATCTGGGTTCCGGAGATGATCCCTTTTCCTATATCAAGGTAATTCCTCTCTTATCTGCAGAAGCCCAGCATCAATGTGGCGGCTTTGATCATGCAGGAAAATATGAATCCAGCCTCATGTATGCCCTTTATCCGGATCATGTAGACCTGGAGAGAGCCAAGAAGAATACAGAGTGGTTTGCCCTGAATTCTGTTGAGACCAGTATGGAGCTGGGAAGCCACATGGTAGCCTGTGCTTTGGAAACCTTGGACAAAATTATTATTTGAGGGGATCAAATCAGACAATGACGGAATATGAAAAGGCAGAAGCGGGATATCTCTACAGTGCCCATGCCGATCCGGAGGTGGATCGGGGGAGAAGGAGGAGCCAGGAACTGAATTATGCTTACAATCAGTTGGCTCCTTCCCAACTGGAGGAGAGGAGAAGGATGCTCCAGGAGAATCTGGGGCATATGGGGAAGGACTGCGTGGTAGAACAGCCCTTTTATGGGGATTTCTGGGAAAGAATTTCCCTGGGGGACCATTTCTTCTCTAATTATAATTTTGTGGTGCTGGCAGGGAATAAGGTTACGATTGGAGACCATGTACTGATAGGTCCGGATTGCGGGATCTATGCAGCAGGACATCCGGTGGATGTGGAGCTGCGGCTGGCCGGGATCGAATATGCCTGGCCTGTCTGTATTGAGGATAATGTCTGGATTGGCGGAGGAGTCAAAATTATGGGAGGGGTTCGCATAGGGAAAAACAGTATTATTGCGGCGGGCAGTATCATAACCCGGAGTATTCCGGAGGGGGTGCTGGCGGCGGGCAATCCCTGCAGAATCATTCGCAGTTTGCGCCCCGAGGATGATGATAAATATAGAAAAGGTTTTCCGGGGTACGTGTAGAGCTTTCCGTGGATCAAGGAGAAGGGGATAAGTCGTTAAAGTAAGGGTCTGGTGCATGGTCACCAGACCCTTTTTCTGCGGCCGTGGGGATAAGAGGAGGCTCTGACTTGCCCAAATGGGGAAAATCCTCGGCAGGATGAATAAATCAGGAGGAATGTTTTTGTGCAATATATTCAAAAACAAAAAGTGAAACGGAAAGTCCATTAGAAGAATAAAAAATAGTTAAACGTTTAGAATGAATTTTTTTTAACAATATGCAAAAAATTAAATCTATGTTATGATGGTTTCAAGCAAAAGAACACAGCCAAAGCTCTTCCGGCTTTCGCTGGTGTTCTCTTGTTTTCAGCGGTAGTTCCCGCGAGGAGCGGAACTAATAAACCATCTTCATAAAAAGGAGGAAACAAAGAATGAAGAAGAGGATTGCTATGTTGCTTGCAGCAGCCATGTCAGTGGGTCTGGTGGCCTGTGGAGGGTCTAACAGCTCTTCCGGCAGCTCAGCTTCCGGTTCATCTGCAGCATCCGATGCGTCCAGCGCATCCAGTGCATCCAGCGCTTCCAGCACATCCGGCTCCGAGTCCTCATCTGCCTCGAAGGTAGAGGGTGAAACCCCCAAGATTGCTTTCGTTGGTAAGGTAGAAGGCCAGGCTTGGTGGGATCACGTTCAGACCTGTGTAAATGAGTGGGCTGATGAGACAGGGGTAGAGGTTACCTATCAGGCACCGGCTGAGGTTGACGCAGCTGCTCAGGTGCAGATCATGACTGACCTGGTGAACCAGGGTGAGATTGATGCACTTCTGTTCTCCCCCAATGATCCGGACGCTTGCGAAGCCATCTGTAAAGAGGCTATGGACAAGGGCATTATCGTAATCGCTACCGAGGCATCTGGTATGACCAACGTAGATTATGACATTGAGGCCTTTGATGAGACCGGACTTGGTGCATTCCTGATGGATGAGCTGGCAGCTCAGATGGGTGAGGAAGGCGAGTATGTGACCATGGTTGGTTCTCTGACCATGGAGTCCCAGAACAACTGGGCAGACGCAGCCATTGCTCAGCAGGAGAAGGTATATCCCAACATGAAATACCTGGACGAAAGAGTAGTAGATGACTCTGACGCCGATATCGCTTACAACAAGACCAAAGAGCTGATCCAGAAGTATCCGGATCTGAAGGGTATCCTGGGAACCGGTTCCTTCGATGCTCCCGGTGCAGCCCGTGCCATTCAGGAGATGGGCCTGACCGGACAGGTATTCGCTATTTCCGTAGCAATGCCCAGCGAGGTTGCCGACTATATCCAGGACGGCACTCTGCAGTCCGTAGGTCTGTGGGATGCAGGCGTAACTGCTAAGGCTATGTGCAACCTGGCAGTGAAGATGTTCCAGGGCGATGAGATCGGCAGCACCGTTGATCTGACTGTAGACGGATATACCGAGTGTGCCATCGATGGCACCGTTGTGGTAGGAGATGGACAGATCGCTATTACCAAGGACAACCTTGACGAGTGGCTGGAGATCGGACTCTAATACCTATATTTCTATGAAATCATTCGGGGGCAGGGAGGCTCGCTTCCCTGCCCCTTAAAACGCCGTTTACATACGGATATGCCTGCGGCAGCGGTCATTGAAGTTTGATTCAGTACAGTGAAAAGGAGTATGCGGGTTTATGTCAGAATACTTACTTGAAATGTCTGGAATCTGCAAGTCATTTGCAGGTGTTCATGCCTTAGACCATGTGGATTTCAAGGTAAGACCCGGTAAGGTTATGTGCCTGGCCGGTGAAAATGGGTGCGGAAAGTCCACTCTGGTTAAAATTATTTCGGGTGTATATACAAAGGACGAAGGACAGGTGACCTTCGAGGGGAAGACTATTTCTAAGATTACTCCGGCGGAAGCAACACAGCTGGGGATTCAGGTTATTTATCAGGATTTATCTATATTTCCTAATTTAACGGTTATGGAGAATCTGGCAATCAACTCTGAGATTACAGCAGGGAAGAAGATTGTCAATAAGAAGCGTTGGGAAGCAACAGCAAAAGAAGCTTTATCTAAGATCGGATATAATATTGATTTGCACGCACGTATGGGGGAATTGAGTGTGGCCGACAAGCAGCTGGTGGCCATCTGCCGTGCACTTCTTTTTAATGCGAAGCTGATTATCATGGATGAGCCCACCACAGCCCTGACCAAGAAAGAGGTGGATGCCCTCTTTAAGACGGTGCGTCAGCTGCGGGACAGCGGCATTGCCATCATGTTCATCAGCCATAAAACAGAAGAAATTTTCGAGATTTCTGATGATGTCTGCATCATGCGTAACGGCCAGAATGTTTATTCCGGACCTACCGCGGAACTGACCAGGGACAAGTATACCTACTATCTGACGGGCCGTAATCTGGAGCCGGATTTCTTTGTTCCTAAGAATATCAGCAAGGAACCGGTTCTGAAGGTAGATAAGCTGACCCTGAAGAATAAGAGATGTAAGAATGTATCCTTTGAGTTGAGAAAGGGAGAGATTCTGGGCGTTACCGGACTTCTGGGTTCCGGCCGTACCGAGCTGGCCCTGGCTCTGTTTGGCCTGGAGAAGATCGAGTCCGGCCGGATTGAGCTGAATGGCAAGGAAGTGAAGATTAATTCACCCATGGCCGCTCAGAAGGCCAGAATCGGCTATGTGCCGGAGGATCGTCTGACGGAGGGCTTGTGTCTGAACCAGCCCATCGCCGACAATATTACCCTGGCTTCTCTGAAGCGTCTGTCCAATGCCCTGTCTATCCTGCGCAAGAAGGATATTGTGGCAGAGGCCAATATCTGGAAGGATAAGTTTGCCATCAAGACCGATGACGTCCGCAAGAATGCCTCCACCCTGTCCGGTGGTAATCAGCAGAAGATCGTGCTGTCCAAGTGGCTGTCCAACGATCTGGATGTATTGATTCTCAACGGCCCCACCGTGGGTGTGGATGTGGGCGCAAAACAGGATATTCATCATCTGGTTCATGAACTGGCCAACGATGGCCTGGCAGTGATCATGATTTCAGACGACCTGCCGGAGGTGGTGGTCAACTGTAACCGTGCGATTGTCATGAAGGAAGGCTTGATCGTAGGTGAGATGACCAGCGAGGATCTGACGGAAGAAAATATCCTCGAGATAATTCGGTAAGGAGGATGGTATCAATGAATAGTTCTACGTGGAAGCGCATGACAAAGCGTACAGAATTCTATATTTTTATCGTATTAATCGCCCTGTGCATTCTGATTCATCTGGTGTCCGGCGGTCAGCTGCTGGTGCCGGATAAGATTTTTACCATTTTGCGTGCCATGGTTGTGGATGGTATCTTCGCCATGTGCTCCCTGGTGGTTATGATATCGGGAGGCTTTGACCTGTCTTTCCCGGCTATCGCTGCTTTGGCTTACTCCCTGTCCACCACCCTTTGCCTCAACAATGGCTGGTGTAAGGAAAGCCCCCTGATCGGCTTCCTTTTGGCTATCGTAATCGGCTTTGTCCTGGGCATGTTCAACGGCTGGATTATCTCCAACTTCAAGCTCAATACCATGCTGGTTACCCTGGGAACCCAGACCTTCTTCACCGGTCTGTCCATGGGTGTGCTGAAGATGAAGGAGATTACCTCCACCCTGCCTGCAGGCTTTAAGAATCTGGGCAAGGCTTCCCTGACTACCTATACCACAACGGTAGGCAGCCGTCAGGTAAGCTCTGATTTGTCCGTTACCATTATTTTCCTGATTATTTTCTGCATCATTACCTCCATTATCCTGAATAAGACCATGTTTGGCCGTGCCCTCTATGCCATCGGCGGCAATGAGGTTTCCGCTGAGCGTGCCGGTTATAATGTAAAGCGGGTCAAGTTCATCCTCTATGCAGTGGTAGGTGCGGTTTCCGGCTTCGCAGGCATGCTCCGTGTATGTCTGGCCAGCCAGTCCATTCCCAAGGCCCTGATCGGCAAGGAAATGACCATCATCCCGGCAGTTATCCTGGGCGGCGCCAGTATCTTCGGCGGCGAGGGAAGTGTCTTTGGTACCGTATGTGCGGTGGGTCTGATCACGGTTGTATCTAACAGTATGCTGCTGCTGAACATCGGTACCGAATGGCAGGATCTGTTCAACGGTATCATCATCCTGGTAGGTATCACGGTATCTGCAGTTCAGGCCAAACGGCGCAACGGTTAAGGGAGGAGGCGTATTCGATGAAAGTAAAAGAGTTTTTTAAGAAAAATCAGTATACTGCGATACTGCTGATCCTGATGGTAGCTGTTATGCTCATTTTCACGGCAACGAAGGCAGGTACTTTCTGGAAGCCCGGTACATGGAAGGGCATTGTTATGCAGTTTCCTGAATTCGGTGTCATGGCCATCGGCGTCCTGTTCTGTTTCATTATCGGCTGTATTGATATGTCCTTTGTTATGCTGGGCAACTTTGCCACCATTATGGGGGTACAGTATATCCTGGGTCATACCTCTGAGGGCATGTCGGACGCACAGGTATTTGGCGTCATGGTAGTTGCCTTCTTTATTGTGGTAGTCATCGGAGCCATCGGCGGCGTTATCAACGGAATTCTGGTATGCAAGCTGAATATTCCCCCGGTTATCGCTACCATTGCCATGCAGATGGTATGGCTGGGTCTGTCCACCGGTATTACCAAGGGAAGTACCCTGTCCCTGAAGACAGTGCCCCTCTATTCTGAGATCGGCCATTCCAATGTGCTGGGATTCCTTCCCTTCCCCTTGTTTGTATTTATCCTTCTCTTCGTGCTTGCAGCCCTGATCCTGCATTTTACCTCTTATGGAGAGAAGCTCTATATGTGCGGAACTAACCTGAAGGCAGCCAAGTTCTCAGCCATTCATACGGACCGCATGATTATCGTTACCTTTGTCATCTGCGACATTATCTGCTGTATCGGAAGTATGCTGATGGTTTCCACCCTGAACAGTGCCAAGGCGGATAATGGAGAATCCTATGTGATGAAGATTATCCTGATGCTGGTATTGGCCGGTATCCTGCCGGATGGCGGTATCGGTAAGATCGGCAATCTGATCTTCTCTGTCTTGATCATCCAGATGATTACCTCCGGTGTCAATATGTTCAAGGGTCTCAATACCTATCACGGAAGCTTTATCTATGGCGGCCTTCTGATCGTCGTATTGATCCTGAGTACCTTCATGCAGGGGGATGGATTAAAGCTCTTCCAGCCTAAGAAGGCCAAGAAGACGGAATAATCCGTGTAACCACAGGTTTGGGCAGAAAAGGAAGCCGTCTGCGTTCAGCACCGGCTTCCTTGAATAAATAATAAGCTAAACGTTTAGATGAAAATTTTTAAAAAATCTGGACAAGTGATTCGTATATGATACTATAGAGACAGATACCTGGCGGAGTACATTAGGAGGTTAAAAAACATGAACAGTATTGAACGTTTTCTTGCAACGGTAGAGCGGAGACCTGTAGACAGACCGGCCTGCTGGCTGGGAGATCCCACACCGGAGGCGGTACCGGCTTTGTGCGATTTCTATCACGTAGGGGACATTAAGGAGCTGAAGAGAGTATGCGGAGATGATTTCTATGCGGTAGAGATTCCCTATCATTCCGAGCACTGCAATGCCATCTTCGCGGCCTTTGACTGGTATATGAACGGCAGCAATGTAGATACTGAGCATCGTACCCTGACCGCAGACGGATGCTTTGCCAACTGTGAGGATCTGGATGATGTTATCGCGGTGAACTATCCCTGGCCGGATCCGGAGAAATATATTGATCCGGATCTGTGCAAGAAGCTGGTGGACGAGGCTCCCGCCGACAAGGTGGTAATGGGCATGCTTTGGGCCTGCCATTTCCAGGATGTCTGCGCAGCCTTCGGTATGCAGACCTGCTTGATGAATATGGTATCGGATCCGGAGATGGTTCACTATGTGGATGACCATATCGTAGATTTCTATCTGAAGGCTCTGAAGATCTTCCTGGAGGCTACCAAGGGCAAGGTACATGCCATCCTCATCGGGGATGATATGGGAAGCCAGAGAGGTCTGATGATCAGCCCCAAGCTGGTGGAGGAGTTCGTGATCCCGGGAGCCCGCAAGCTGGTGGAGCTGGCTCACAGCTATGGAGTTAAGGTGATGTTCCATTCCTGCGGATCTATCGTTGAGGCCATTCCCCTGCTGATCGATGCAGGCGTGGATATCATCCATCCCATCCAGGCTCTGGCCGCAGGCATGGATCCCGCCAATCTCAAGGCTCATTTCGAGGGTCAGATTTCCTTCTGCGGCGGCGTAGATACCCAGGATCTGCTGCCCAATGGAACCCCGGAGCAGGTAGAGGCCAAGGTAAAGGAATTGAGAGGATACTTCCCCACCGGTTTGATCATCTCCCCCAGCCACGAGGGCTTACAGCCGGACGTTCCCCCCAGAAATATCAAAGCCCTTTTCGACGAGGCAACGAAGATATATTAAGAAAGCCCCGACAAGCAGCCGGGCTGAGGGGCATGCCCCTAAAGGGACTAGCTTCACGTCGCTGGCATGCACCGAAGCACGGATATTTGTCGGGCAAGCCGGTATCAACAAGCAGCCCGATAGGGCGGATTGTTGATACCGGCGGCAGCTGCGAGAGCACGATAGTGCGGAGCAGCTGGCTTTCGAAAGCCCCGACAAGCAGCCCGATAGTGCGGAGCAGCTGGCTTTCGAAAGCCCCGACAAGCAGCCCGATAGGGCGGAGCAGCTGGCTTTCGAAAGCCACGGACGGCGGTTAGTGAAGAAGAGATAGATGCAAACGGTCCAGCGCCTGGCCCTGATAGGAGCTGGGCCGTTTGTGCTTAAGAGGACAGGAGGAAAAACAAATGCGAAGATTTGGCAGTATGATTAAGGTAAAACCGGAAGGATTGGCCCAATATAAGGCTTATCATGCCAATCCCCTCCCCGGTGTCAATGAGATGATTCAGGCCTGTCACCTGAAGAATTATTCCATCTACAGCAGGGGGGATTATCTCTTTACTTATTATGAGTATGACGGTGAGGATTATGAGGCGGATATGGCCAAGATGGCTGCGGATCCCCTGACCCAGCAATGGTGGGATCTGGTGAAGCCCTTGATGGAGCCCCTGGAGGATCGGGCAGAGGGAGAATTCTGGTCTGATATGGAGGAAATCTATCATCTGGACTAGGTGACTCCGGAAGAAAGCTGGCACAAGCGGAGGATGACAGCAGGAAGGAGCACGATAAGATGATTACTCTCAAGGAAGTGGCAGAACGAGCGGGTGTTTCCATAGCAACCGTTTCTTATTGTATTAACGGAACCAAATCCGTATCGGCGGCATCCAGAAGCAAGGTGACCAAGGCCATTGAGGAGCTTAACTATGTTCCCAATGCCGCTGCCCGCAGTCTCAAGCAGGATACGGTGATGGAGATTGGGATCGTATTTCCCAATATTGATGATTATTATCGGTCGGAGATCCTGAAGGGAATTGTAGACCGGTCGGAGGTGGCTCACTATTCGGTTACTGTAGCCTTTTCCTACAATTCCCCTAAGATGGAGCAGAAGATTATCCAGGATTTTATCGGCAAGAATGTCCGGGGCCTGATCATTGACACCTGTCAGCCGGAAAATGCGGATTATTTCAAGAAGAATCTCCTGGATCGGGAGATCGCCACGGTCTTCATTAACCAATATCCGGAAGGCCTGAATGTGAATTTTTTGGCCTTTGACAACCATAAGTCCTATTATTATATGACCCGGAGTCTGCTCAATAAGGGCTACGACCGGATCTGTGCCGTGATGTGGCCCTGTGGGAGCCCTACCCCCTATAGTGCCATCAGCGGCTATGAGGATGCCTACCGGGACATGGGCAAGAAGCCGGACCCCTCCATGGTTCTCTATACGGATTCCTCCAAGGAGAATTCCTTCCGCAAGGTCATGCAGCGCCTGGTTCAGGTGACTCCCCAGGCGGTGATTGCAGCCTCGGAAACTATTCTGAAGGGGGCTTTGGAGGCTTTGCGGGTCAATGGCCTGCGGGTGCCGGAGGATGTCTGTGTCCTGGCCTTGGGGGAGGAAACCTGGAATAGTTCCAATTCCTATCCCGGGGTTCTGCATACAGCCAGGTCCGCCTATACCCTGGGAGAGGAGGCCACCCGGCTTTTGGTCAAAAATATGGAATCTCCCGCCTTCTTTGAGAAGGAATTTCACCTGCTGGACGATAATCTGGAGGAATGCGAGCTGGATATTCCGGTCTATCTGCCGCGAAAGCCAGAGGCAGTCCCCAGGCGGAAGGATAAGCTTCGGATTCTGGCCGCCAATCTGACTTTGAATACTGTCCAGGCCATGCAAATGATGGCGGAGAGCTTTTCCCGTCAGACCCAGATCGAACTGGAGTTCAAGACCCATACCCTGGAGGAGGTTTTTAATCTTATTGTCCGGGAGAAGGAACAGACGGAATCCACCTATGACATCTGCGTCTATGACATCTCCTGGCTGCGATACCTGGTGCAGGCCGGAGCCCTGCGGGAGGTGACCGACCTGATGGAGGCCAGGCCGGAGCTGGCAGAGCGTTTTATGGACAAGAATCTGGACAACTGCCGCTATCATGAGGTCTATTATGGCTTCCCCTTTATCGGGGGAACCCAGCTGCTCTTCTACCGAAGAGACCTCTTCGAGACTCCCTCCATCCAGAGAGCCTTCCGCCAGCAGCACCACCTGCCCCTGCGGCCCCCTGCTACCTGGACGGAATTTAATGGAATTGCCAAGTTCTTCACCCGCCGCTTCAATCCCAATTCCCCTACCATCTACGGTACAGCCATTGAGGGAGGTCTGCAGGAGGATATGATGCTGGAGCTGCTGATCCGGCTGTGGAGCTTTGGAGGAGGTCTCATGGATGAGAATGGCAGGCTTACCCTCAACACCCCCCAGAATGTCCGGGGCATGCAAAGCATTCTGGAGACCATCTCCTATACCGATCAGGAGGTGACGGAGATGTCCCAGGAAAGGCTTTTCCGGGACTTTGGCAATGGGGATGTGGCCATGATCATTTCCTTCAGCGAATATGCCTCCCGGATTCGGGATGAGGTGCACGGGGATATCATTACCAAGATTGGCTACAGCCAGGTGCCCGGCCGGGTTCCGGCCAACGTAGGCTGGAACATCGGGGTTAATCCCAGAACGGACAAGCTGGCAGCCATTGAGCGATTTATCGACTGGTACAGCGGCCGTCAGAACAGCTGTTACCTGGCGGTTCTGTCGGGGCAGTCCGCTGTCAAATACCCCCACAGGAATCATGAACTGCTCAAGCTCTATCCCTGGCTCTCCCTCAGCGAGGCGGGACAGCAATCTGCCCGATCCAGGATCTACCCCTATGCGGGCCGTCAGCGTCTGGTGGCTCCCCGGGAGATCGAGGGGGTATTCAATGATATCGTGAGGGAAATGCAGGAAAATCCCCACAAGATCTCAGAGCTTCTGGCAGCAGGTCAGAAGAGGATAGAGAGGTTATTTTCCTGAAACTTTCAGAATCTTCCCTGCATGGCACTTGAAAAAAAGACATATGTGTGATAGTTTATAGGTTGAGCAAGAAAAAAAGTCAGCCTTTCCGGTGCTTGCGTTGCCGGGAAGCTGAATACCGGCAGACAGCCATGCTTCCGGGAGGATAGGGAAGCGGACGGAATGGGGTGAAAGTCCCCGCGAGTGGGTCACTGTGAAGCCCGCCAAAGCCAGCATAGGCCACCGCAGGAAAGCGGAGTGTGGGGTGCTTGAGGCAAGGCGCGGATAAGTCAGATACGTTGGGCGGTCTGTGGGGCACCTGCCAGAACCGGGTATGCCTGCGCGCAAAAGACGAGACAAGGAGGCCGAGATAGAACAAACGCGTGTGCAGCCATGACCGGGGTCGCACAGGCGTTTTTTTCATGCTCGGAGCGCTTTTGGAAAACGATACGAACAAAGGAGAAAAGACAATGAATCAGACAAGACCCGCTTTTGGCGGGAAAAAGCTTCTGAGCCTTTTGCTGGCGCTTTTTATGGTAGTATCCTTGCTGCCTGCAAGTGCCTTTGCAGAGGAAGGGAGCAGCGGAGCAGAGGATGCTCCAGTGGTGCAGGAGGCAGATTCCACTACCCTTAGCACGCTGACTCTGAAAGGCCAGCATAGCGCACAAATCAATCAGTTTAAGCTTTATACCTACACAGACGGCACAAAGGGAACCACCGATCTTTTGGAAGGTCAAGAGGCGACCGACGGTGCCTACCCGGCGATTGAACTGGAAGCCGGAGATTATTGGGCCGAGGGTTATGATGCCAATGATTCCTATAACGGTGGAATTAAGATTACCCTAGAGGCCGGTCAGACACAGGAGATAGAATTAAAACGCGCTTATCAGATCTATGCTTCCAACAGCGGATGGGTCGAGGGCGAGGATTATACCATCGATGTCAAGGTGGAGTCTTCCGATGGGATAGAGCGGGTGATCGAGACCGGTACTTCCGACAGCTACGGCACGGTACGCAAGACCTGCCTTTGCCTGTATGGGGACACGATACGGGCAACCTTTACGCCGGATAGTGAGAAGCACCCGACCTATCTCAAGGCAGTGGGCAGTGCCACCGTTACCTCAAATGTCTCCATCACTACAAGCTGTAAAGAGGCGGTTACTGTCACCATCAACGTTCCCGAGGGATCTACGGTTTCCATGGGTACCCTGACCAAGTATTATATCTATGATTTTCTTGAGGCTGAGGAAACCACTTCTACCAGTGCAACCTTCCGGCCGGCCAAGAGCACAACCTATTTTTACCGGATACAGAATCCGGACGGGGTCACCTATTGGAATTACAAGAGCTGGTCAGCCGATACGACAGAAACAGTAACAGCGGAGGATCTGTATATTGGCAGCAGTGACTTTACCAAGTCTACGGTTTACCACAATTATGAAAAGAATGTCCTTGACCGGGCGGATATTTATCTGAATATCAACGAAAAAGGCTACAAGGCTATGCAGGTAGGGGATACCTTTGAACTGAATGTATTCCGTAACTGGATGGCCATAGAGAGCTTTTTCAATGCCAAGGTTGCCCTGCCGGATATGCATTATCAGGTGATAGATACCAATGGCAATCCCAGCGATATTCTGACCATTACACCGGACGAAAACAATAGCAGCGTTGCCAGGATGACGGCCAATAAGGCGGGTACGGCCATTGTCCTTGTGACCTATGATGCCATGACTCATATGCAGGGTTACAACTATAATAGCAAGCTTACGACCGATCCTACCTGTTTCTCTGCCATCTGGCCGGAGTGTACAGGCGTATGTGTGGTTACGGTAGGCCAGACAGAAGGGGACATACAGACCAATATGGTCATGGATCGGATGGATGCTGTCCTCAATACGGATCCTGCGAAAGCCCAGGAGCAGCTTGCCCTGGATGCGGAGCATGACATTTTGTTTTATACCGGTGAGGAAGGCGCTACTTATTCCTTTACACCGGAAAGCGGCTGCACGGTTACGGTTGACAGATCTCAGGTAACAGATTCCATGACCTTCACAGGCTTTACCTCCGATGGGGTAGAGGTTTCTGCGGACGGAAGTGTTACGATTTCCAGGCTTACCACCGGACGCCATATTGTTAAGATTGAAAAGGAGGGACAGGCGACCTATCAGGTTGTGACCACCCGCCAGGTTTCTTATCAGCTGGTTGACGATCAGGGCAATGAACTGACGGAAGAAGCCAAGAATAATCTTCAGGCGGGAGATACGGTTTATATCCAGTATACCGGTTTGGTCAATCCCAAGGAGAAACTCTCCGGCGCCTATAACTTTAACTTCTGTCTGCATTATCTGGGAGAGGATGGCACCTACTTCAATTCCAACCCCGGCAGTTCTTTTGGCGTATATGATTTCAGCGGTAATCCGGAGCGCCAGAAAATCGCCATTACCATTCCTCAATATTGGAAGGGAACTACCTATACGCTGACCGGCGCCCTGAAGCAAGGGGGGTTTGCGGGAGTGCCTCACCGGGGCATTACCTATGCTTCCGGTGTAAATGCACAATACAGCGCACCCAGTGTTTCCGGTATCCTCAGCATTCTTCCGGAGATTACTCTGAATCTGAAAGAGACCAGCTTCCTGGAGCCCAAATTGACCTTTAAGGACAATCTGGGGAATACCGTTGATCGTACCGGGCTGACGGTTACCCTGAAGGATTCCAAGGGCAGCGCCACGACGGTCAATGAGGATGGTACTTTTTCTGCCATTGAGGACGAGTATACCTATACCATTTACGGCGCCGGATACGAATATAAAGAAGGCACCTTTACCGTAAGCAAGGATGGCGACTTGAATTTCACCATCGAATTAACTGTGACCAGCGCAAATGCCTGGGATGGAATGACCAAGACAGAGCCCCAGAAAGAGGGAGACCTTTACCTGATTTCCTCCGGTGCAG
>CAVLCU010000054.1:0-15560 GCA_963661545.1 Lachnospiraceae bacterium
TCCCCCACCGACATGCGAGCATGTCGTGGGCTCTGGCTTTTGACACTGTAACCATATTCGGATGAGAAAAGTGGAGGAAAGAAATTATGTATAGCGAAAAGGTAATGGATCATTTTCAGAACCCCAGGAATGTGGGGGAGATTGAGAATGCCAGCGGTGTGGGAACCGTAGGCAATGCAAAGTGCGGCGATATCATGCGGATGTATCTGGATATTGATGACAAGGGGATTATCCAGGACTGTAAGTTTAAGACCTTTGGCTGCGGGGCGGCCGTGGCTACCAGCAGTATGGCGACAGAGCTGGTGAAGGGGAAGACCATCCAACAGGCTTTGGAGGTGACCAATCAGGCAGTGATGGAGGCTCTGGATGGCCTGCCTCCGGTGAAGGTGCATTGCTCACTTCTGGCGGAGGAAGCCATCCATGCGGCTCTTTGGGATTATGCGGAGAAGAATCATATCCAGATTGAGGGACTGAAGAAGCCTAAGTCGGATATCAGTGAGGGAGAGGAAGAGGAAGAATATTGATATGACCCGGGGGAAAGTAGTTGTCGGCATGTCCGGCGGGGTGGATTCCTCTGTAGCCGCCTGGCTCCTCCAGCAGCAGGGCTATGAGGTGGTGGGGGTGACTATGCAGATCTGGCAGGATCAGGATGAATTCACCCAGGAGGCCCAGGGAGGCTGCTGCGGCCTGTCGGCGGTGGAGGATGCCCGGCGGGTGGCACAGGTTCTGGGGATTCCCTACTATGTCATGAACTTTAAGGAGGAATTCCGCAGGCAGGTGATGGATTATTTCGCCGAGGAGTATCTAAGGGGGCGAACCCCCAATCCCTGCATTGCCTGCAACCGGAAGATCAAGTGGGAATCCCTCCTTTGCCGCAGTCTGGCCATCGGGGCAGATTATATCGCAACCGGCCATTATGCCAGAATCTGCAGGAGGGGCAATGGACGTTATGCCATCTGTGCTTCCGCCGCTGCCGAGAAGGATCAGACCTATGCTCTCTACAGCCTGACCCAGGAACAGCTGGCGCATACCCTGATGCCGGTGGGGGATTATACCAAGCCCCAGATTCGGGACATAGCGGAAAAGGCTGGATTGCCTGTGGCTTGGAAGCGTGACAGCCAGGAGATTTGCTTTGTGCCGGATAGGGATTATGCGGCATTTATAGAAAGATATACCGGCAGAGTGGCTCCGGAGGGGAATTTCGTCAGCCCGGAGGGCAAGATCCTGGGGCATCATCGGGGCATTACCCACTATACCATCGGTCAGAGAAGAGGCTTGGGCCTCCCTATGGGCAGGCGGATCTTTGTCAAGGAGATTCGTCCCGAGACCAACGAGGTGGTTATTGGGGAAGGACATGAGGTCTTTTCCACCTGTCTCACAGCGGATCATATTAGCTTCATGGGGATCCCGGATCTGGCCTTGGGGCAGGAGGAAGCCTTTCTTGCCAAGATACGCTATGGGCACAGGGGAGGGACTTGCAGGATTCGAAGAACGGGTCAGGACGAGCTCCAATGTACCTTCGATGAACCAGTCCGGGCAGTGACTCCGGGACAGGCCCTGGTATTCTACCAGGATGGCTGTGTGGCGGGAGGAGGGACCATTCGATGCTAGCAGATTGTCATATGCATACCTGTTTTTCCCAGGACAGTGACAGTCCGGTTAAGGATATGATAGACCAGGCCATTCGCCTGGGCATGGACAGGATCTGCATTACAGACCACTATGATATGGATTTTCCCCAGGGGGAGTTTCAGCTGGATACAAAGGCCTATTGGGAGAACATACAGGCATGGAAGGAAAGGTATCGGGGACGCCTGGAGATTTGCCTGGGGGTGGAGCTGGGTCTGCAGCCCCATTTGGCAGGGCGGATTCAGGCTTATCTTCGTCAATATCCTTTCGATTTTGTCATAGGCTCTGTCCATCTTCTGGAGGGAAAGGATCCCTACTATCGCCAGGACTTTGACCTGTCTGACCAGGAGCTCTATCAGAGATATTTTGCCTGCACCCTGGAGAATGTTCGAGCTGCGGAGGGCTTTCATGCCCTGGGACATCTGGATTATGTGGTAAGATACGGCTACAGTCGGGAAAGAGAATATACCTATAATAAGTATGCCCAATGGATTGATCCCATCCTCCGGGAATTGATTCATAAGGGAATTGCTCTGGAGGTCAATTCCGGGGGACTCAAGTACGGCCTGGGCTTTCCCAATCCCCATCCGGATATCCTCAGACGTTACCGCCAGCTGGGGGGAGAGATGGTGACGGTGGGCTCAGATGCCCACAGACCGGAGCATGTAGGCTATGGCTTTGATGGCCTGCCTGATCTGCTGCGGGAGACGGGTTTTTCCTACCTCACCCTTTTCCGGGAGGGAAAACCGGAATATGTGAAGCTTTAGAGAAGCAGACCGGAAGGCTGGGCCGGTTAATCCGGGCCGGCTTGAGGGGTTTTAGGGGTGCAATTCTTTTTTGGAAATAAGGGCTTGAATTTTCTGCCGTAATTTTGTAGAATAAAGAGCGTATTGGGGTTTGTCCAACATTCAATTCTATCAATCACTTTTAGGAGGAATTAAAACATGGCAGTAAGAGTAGCAATCAATGGTTTTGGTCGTATCGGTCGTCTGGCTTTCAGACAGATGTTCGGTGCGGAAGGTTACGAAGTAGTAGCAATCAATGATTTGACTTCCCCTAAGATGCTGGCACACCTGCTGAAGTATGATTCTTCACAGGGCAAGTATGCACTGGCAGACACCGTTACCTCTGATGAAGAAGCAGGCACCATCACTGTAGACGGCAAGACCATCAAGATCTACAAAGAGGCTGACGCTTCCAATCTTCCCTGGGGTGAGCTGAAGGTAGATGTAGTTCTGGAATGCACTGGATTCTATACCTCCAAGGCTAAGGCGGAAGCTCATATCAAGGCAGGAGCAAGAAAGGTAGTGATCTCTGCACCGGCTGGCAATGATCTTCCCACCATCGTATATAATGTAAACCATGAGACTCTGAAGCCTGAAGATACGGTTATCTCCGCAGCTTCCTGCACCACCAACTGTCTGGCTCCTATGGCCAAGGCTCTGAACGAGCTGGCTCCCATTAAGTCCGGCATCATGGTAACCATCCATGCTTATACCGGAGATCAGATGACTCTGGATGGTCCCCAGAGAAAGGGTGATCTGAGAAGATCCCGTGCAGCCGCTGTGAATATCGTTCCCAACAGCACCGGAGCTGCTAAGGCTATCGGTCTGGTTATCCCGGAACTGAATGGCAAGCTCATCGGAGCTGCTCAGCGTGTACCTACCCCCACCGGTTCTACCACCATCCTGACTGCAGTAGTAGAGGGAACCGTGACGGTAGATGAGATCAATGCCAAGATGAAGGCTTCTACTACAGAGTCCTATGGCTACAATACCGATGAGATCGTATCCTCTGATATCGTAGGTATGAAGTACGGCTCTCTGTTCGATGCAACCCAGACCATGGTTCTGCCGCTGGATAACGGAACCACGGAGGTGCAGGTTGTTTCCTGGTATGACAATGAGAACTCTTATACCAGCCAGATGGTTCGTACCATCAAATATTTCTCAGAGTTAAAGTAAATGTCCATGGCGGCTGACGCCGCATCCGCGACGAATGAAAGCTGCCTGGGCCTTAGAAGCTTTGGCAGTTGGGAGCTTTCAAGGTGAACCCCAGGGGTCCGGTCTGTGTGGACCGGACCCCTGTTTTCCGTAGATATATCCAAACGATAGAAGAAAGAGGAATCTATGCTTAATAAGAAAACGGTTGATGATATTCATGTAGAGGGAAAGCGAGTCCTGGTACGCTGTGATTTTAATGTTCCCCTGAAGGATGGCAAGATCACAGACGAGAACCGTCTGGTGGCTGCTCTGCCTACCATTAAGAAGCTGGTAGAGGATGGGGGTAAGGTCATTCTGTGTTCTCATCTGGGCAAGCCCAAGGGAGAGCCCAAACCGGAGCTGTCTTTAGCACCGGTGGCGCTTCGCCTGAGCCAGCTGCTGGGACAGAAGGTGACCTTTGCCGCAGATCCTGAGGTGGTAGGCCCCAATGCCAGGGCCGCTGTGGAGGCCATGAAGAAGGGAGAGGTCGTTCTTCTGGAGAATACCCGTTATCGGGCCGAGGAGACCAAGAACGGAGAAGCCTTTTCCAAGGATCTGGCCTCTCTGTGTGATGTATTCGTCAATGATGCCTTTGGAACCGCTCACAGAGCTCATTGCTCCAATGTGGGTGTGACCCAGTATGTAGATACCGCTGTGGTGGGATATCTGATGGAGAAGGAGATTGCTTTCCTGGGCAATGCCGTTGAGAATCCGGTACGTCCCTTTGTGGCTATCCTGGGAGGAGCTAAGGTCGCTGACAAGTTAAATGTGATTTCCAACCTGCTGGACAAGTGTGACACCTTGATCATCGGCGGTGGTATGGCTTATACCTTCCTGAAAGCTCAGGGCAAGGAGATTGGAAAGTCTCTGGTGGATGACAGCAAGATTGACTATTGCAAGGAAATGATGGACAAGGCAGAGAAGCTGGGTAAGAAGCTTTTGCTGCCGGTGGATACCACCGTTGCCGCAGATTTCCCCAATCCCATCGACGCTCCCATTGAGGTGAAGGTGGTATCCGCAGAAGAGATTCCGGCAGATATGGAAGGTATGGATATCGGAACCAAGACAGCAGAGCTGTATGCAGAGGCAGTCAAGACCGCCAAGACCGTTGTATGGAATGGCCCCATGGGAGTATTTGAGAATCCTACCCTGGCAGCCGGAACCATTGCTGTTGCCAAGGCGCTGGCAGAGACAGACGCTACCACCATCATCGGCGGCGGTGACTCCGCAGCAGCTGTCAACCAGCTGGGTTTTGGAGACAAGATGACCCATATCTCCACCGGCGGCGGCGCTTCTCTGGAGTTCCTGGAGGGCAAAGAGCTTCCGGGAGTGGCAGCAGCCAACGACAAGTAAACCCATGGCGGCTTCAGCCGCCTCCACCACCTGGGAAAACCGGCTGCGTTTTCCTGATAGAAGAGAGGACAAGAACATGGCAAGAAGGAAGATTATTGCAGGTAACTGGAAGATGAATATGACCCCCAGTGAGGCAGTGGCTCTGGTAGAGACCTTAAAGCCCCTGGTGGCGACCGAGGAAGCCGATGTGGTATTCGGTGTTCCGGCTATTGACATTGTTCCTGTTGTAGAAGCCTGCAAGGGAAGCAACATTGCCGTTGCAGCGGAGAATATGTATTTTGAGGAAAAGGGCGCCTATACCGGAGAGATCTCTCCGGCTATGCTGGTAGATGCAGGAGTAAAGTATGTGATCCTGGGTCATTCCGAGAGAAGAGACTATTTCCACGAGACCAGCGAGGATGTGAACAAGAAGGTGCTGAAGGCCTTTGAGCATGGCCTGATTCCCATTATGTGCTGCGGAGAGTCTCTGGAACAGAGAGAGCAGGGGATTACCATGGACTGGATTCGCCAGCAGGTGAAGGTGGGCTTCCAGAATGTAAGCGCCGATCAGGCTAAGACCGCAGTCATTGCCTATGAGCCTATCTGGGCCATCGGAACCGGCAAGACCGCTACCAGTCAGCAGGCGGAGGAGGTATGCAAGGCCATTCGTGATTGCATCGCCGAGATCTATGACACCGATACCGCAGAAGCCATCCGTATCCAGTATGGCGGTTCTGTCAATGCAGGCAATGCAGCCGAGCTCTTTGCCATGGCAGACATCGATGGCGGCCTGGTAGGCGGCGCATCTCTCAAGCCGGACTTTGGCAAGATTGTGAATTATAAGTAAATATCCGTGCTTCGGTGCAAGCCCCTCACGGGACTAGCTTCGCGTCGCGAACATCCCACAGCTTGTGTCTGCCGTCCGGGGCTTTCAGAGTAGGGCATCCCGAAACACCCTGACTTTTGGCTATATCAGCCGGAGGAAGGGGGTTTGGGGATGCCTTTCTTTTGACGAACATGTGGCGGGCTCAGGCTTTTGACACTGTAACCAATGTTTAAATTTATGTTAACTTTTCGGGATTTTTTGGACTTTTCTTTTGCTTTGTGAGAGAATAGGGGCGTTGAAGGGATTCAACCAGCTTTGGAGGTACGAGGAGAGTGGAAGAATGAGTGCACAGGGGAAAAAGAAGACAAAATGGATCATCTTGATTCTCATTGCTGTCTTGTTGGCGGCAGCCATAGGGATTTATCTGTATTTGGCCTGGCAGAGGAAGGATACCTTCTTCCAGGGGACGGTAATCAATGGCCAGGATTATAGTGGCATGACAGTCGCCCAGGCGGAGGCGCAGATGAAGAAGGAGACAGAGGCCTATCAGCTGACTCTGACCTTCCGCAAGGATCAGACGGAGACCCTGACAGCGGACCAATTGGGTTATTCCTATGTCTCGAAGGGGGGCTTTCAGGAGATCAAGGACAGCCAGATGCCAATTCTTTGGATTACCGGATATTTTCAACAACGTACCGCTACAGTGACCAGTGCGATTTCCCTGGATGAGGACAAGCTGAAGGACAGTCTGGAGGATTTGGAGGAGCTGCAGGAAGATCAGATGACGGCGCCCGTGGATGCCCGCCTGATATGGTCAGATACGAGCTTTGCGATTCAAGAGGAGGAAGAGGGAACCACGATTGACGAGGATAAGCTCTTTCAGGCGGTTAAGGCGGCTGTAGAGGCGGGGGAAGAAGAGCTGGACCTGGAAGAGGCGGAGTTATACGAGACGCCCTCTGTGACCCGTGAGGATGCTCAGCTGCAGGAGCAGCTGAAGGAACTGAATCAGCTGGTGGGCAGCAGCATTACCTATACCCTGCCTTCCGGCAGCCAGGTATTGGATGGCAATACCCTGAAGGGCTGGTTGGTTCAGGATGAGCAGGGAAATTATAAGAAGGATGAAGAAGAGTGGAATCAACAGATTCGCCAATATGTGGAGGCAATGGCGGAGACTGTGGACACCCTGCATAAGGAGCAGAGCTTCCAGACCACGGGGGCGGGGACGGTAACGGTGCCCAATGACGTCTTTGGCTGGCAGATCGACCAGGAGGCGGAGATCAGCCAATTAACCACGGAGCTGGAGCAGGGAACGGTGACGACCCGGGAGCCGGTATATGCCAGCAGAGCAGTTTCTACGGAAAATCAGGGAATCGGAACTACCTATGTGGAGATCGACCTGAGCCGGCAGCACATGTGGGTATATGACAATGGAAGCCTTCGTCTGGAAACGGATATCGTATCCGGCAAGATGACCCACGACCGCTATACACCGGCGGGCATCTATCAGGTCTACAACAAGGAAACCTCCCGTTACCTGCGGGGGCCCCAGAGAGCGGACGGCAGCTATGAGTGGAATGCCTATGTGGATTATTGGATGCCCTTCAATGGTGCCATCGGAATGCATGATGCCTATTGGCAGACCGGAAGATTCGGGGGCACCTATTATATGACCGGAGGTTCCAGAGGCTGTATCAATATGCCGGTAGACCAGGCTGCTGAGCTCTACAGCTGGATTGCCGTGGGCACCCCTGTCATCACCTACTATTCCCAGGAAATGCAATTTATTGATTAAGACCAGGCAGGCAAAGGTTTGGGTGTTTTGACACCCAAACCTTTTTTTGCTTGACAAATTCCAAAAAATCCATATACTTTAATTATCAAACTATTTTAATCTAAAAGCAATTAACTGGTGAGGAGACTTAGAATGACATGAATGGGAAAATATGTGGAACGGGCTCCAGCCTGCCGGTAAGGGTTGTGACCAATGATGACCTGTCCCGATTTGTGGATACCAATGATGAATGGATCCGGGAAAGAACGGGGATTCGCCAGCGCCATATCATTTCCGGTGAGGAGTCCACCGTCAGTTTGGCGGCAGAGGCAGCCAGGAGAGCCCTGGCTATGGCGGAGATAGATCCGGAGGAGGTGGATATGATCCTCCTGGCCAGCATTTCCTCCAACCTGATCTTGCCCTGTGGGGCCTGTGCGGTTCAGGCCTTGATTGGAGCAAACCATGCAGTCTGCTATGATTTGAATGCCGCCTGCAGTGGTTTTGTATTTGCCTATAATACGGCGCAGGCCTATATCCGGACAGGGATGTGCAGGACGGTTCTGATCATCGGAGCCGATGCCCTTACGGATCTGACTAACTGGAAGGACAGAAGCAGCTGTATTCTCTTCGGGGACGGGGCGGGAGCGGCTGTCCTGCAGGCAGCGGAGGGGATTCCCTTTGACTGTGTGATGCATTCCGATGGAGGCCGTGGCCGGGCTATGACCTGCCAGAGCAGGAATCAAGCCAGGGAAGTGCCTTTGGAGGAAACCTATATGCAGATGGACGGCAAGGAAATCTTCAAATTTGCCACGACCCGGGTCCCGGAGGTTCTGCACCAGCTGCTGGACAGGCTGGAGATGCAGGCGGAAGACATTGATACCTATGTGCTGCATCAGGCCAATGGACGCATTCTGGAATCCATCGCCCGCCGGATGCATCTGAGCCTGGAGAAGTTTCCTATGAATGTGGGAGACTATGCCAACTCCTCTTCGGCGACAGTTCCCCTTCTGCTGGATCAGCTGAATCGACGGGGGAAGTTGAAAAAGGGACAGAAGATCATACTGTGCGGCTTCGGAGCCGGTCTCTCCTGGGGGGCCACTTATCTGGAATGGCAGATGAAAAGACAGTAAAGGGAACAGAAAAGAGGAAAGAATGAAGACGAAGATTACAAGCTTATTGGGAATTGATGCTCCGGTGATCCAGGGAGGAATGGCTTGGGTGGCGGAGCACAGGCTGGCCGCTGCCGTGTCAGAGGCCGGAGGAATGGGTATTATAGGGGCAGCCAATGCACCGGCAGAATGGGTGAGGGATCAGATCCGTAAGGCGAAGCAGCTGACTGACAAGCCCTTTGGAGTGAATGTGATGCTTTTGAGTCCCTATGCCGATGAGGTGGCTTCGGTGATTGCCCAGGAGGGGGTGAAGGTGGTTACCACGGGAGCAGGCAATCCGGGAAAATATCTGCCCCTGTGGAAAGAGGCAGGAATTAAGGTGATTCCGGTGGTGGCTTCTGTAGCCATGGCCCGGATGATGGAGCGAGCCGGTGCCGACGCCTTGGTGGCGGAGGGTACAGAATCCGGCGGTCATATTGGTGAAACAACGACCCTGGTGCTGGTCCCCCAGGTGGTGGATGCTGTAGGAATTCCTGTCATTGCGGCAGGCGGCATTGGGGACGGCCGGGGAATGGCGGCCGCCTTTATGCTGGGAGCTTGCGGGGTACAGCTGGGTACCCGCTTCGTGGCCAGCCAGGAGGCCAGAGTCCATGACAATTACAAGAATTATATCCTCAAGGCCAAGGATATCGATACCCGAGTGACCGGAAGAAGTACCGGACATCCCGTAAGAGTTCTGCGAAATGCCGTGACGAAGCAGTACCTGGAGATGGAACAAAAGGGAGCCGGATTCGAAGAGCTGGAACTTCTTACGGTAGGAGGCCTGCGCCGGGCGGTTCAGGAAGGAGATGTGAAGGAGGGAAGTGTCATGTCCGGTCAGATTGCCGGGATGATCCACGACCTCCCCACCTGCCGGGAAATTGTGGAGAGAATGGTAGAGGAGGCGGAGCAATTACTGAAAGGAGGCCAAGACCGTGAGTAAGATTGCATTTTTATTTCCCGGGCAGGGAGCCCAGAAAGTGGGGATGGGTAAGGATTTCTACGACCATAGTCCCCTGGCGGCGGAACTGTATGACCAGGCTTCCGACCTCCTTTCCCTGGATCTGAAAGCCCTTTGCTTTGAGGAAAATGACAGATTGCATCTGACCGAATACACCCAGGTGGCCCTGGCGGTCACCTGTCTGGCTATGGAGCGGGTAGTGGTAAGTGCCGGTATCCAGCCCCAGATGACAGCTGGTCTCAGCCTGGGAGAATATTGTGCCATCTGTGCCTCCGGCGGCATGTCGGCCCTGGATGCAGCCCGGATCCTGCGTCTGCGGGGCCAGCTGATGCAGGATACGGTTCCGGCTGGTCAGGGCTCCATGGCAGCTGTTTTGGGTATGGAGGCTTCCGAGATAGAAAGCATCCTGGAACAACAGAGAAGAGAACTGCCCCAACCCTTGCATCAGATCTGGATTGCCAATTATAACTGTCCAGGTCAGATTGTGATCACGGGGGCAGCAGAGGCGGTGGCAGAAGCTGCTGTCCGTCTGAAGGAAGGGGGTGCCAGGCGGGTTCTGCCCTTGCAGGTCAGCGGCCCCTTTCATTCTCCCATGCTAAAGCCGGCCGGAGATCAGCTGATGGCAGGGCTGGAGAAGGTGGATATGACAGAATTAAGGATTCCCTATGTCACCAATGTGACGGCAGAGATTATCACAGATATCCGGCAAACCAGACCCCTGTTAAGAGACCAGGTGGTCTCTCCTGTTCGCTGGCAGCAATCCATGGAGACAATATTGGCTCAGGGCTTTGATACCTTCGTGGAGATCGGTCCGGGCAAGACACTGACAGGATTTATGAGAAAAATAGACAAAAATGCAGTGGTTTACCAGGTGGCCTGTCTGGAGGATGTGGACAGACTGGCCTCCCTATTGAGCTGAGGAGGAAGTATGACGGAGAAAAAAGTTGCCCTGGTAACAGGAGCCTCTCGAGGAATCGGGCGGGCCATTGCCCTGGAATTGGCTGGGAGAGGTAATTTGACCATTCTTAACTATCAAGGTTCCAGAGAAAAAGCAGAACAGGTAGGACAGGAGATTGCACAGGCAGGAGGAGAAGCAGTTCTGATGCAGGCGGATGTTTCCTCCTTTACAGCCTGTGAGGACTTGATACGAAGGATTGGCAGGGAATATGGAAGGCTGGATATCCTGGTCAACAATGCGGGAATTACCAGGGATGGACTCTTAATGCAGATGAAGGAGGAGGACTTTCGCCGGGTTCTGGAGGTGAATCTTCAGGGAACCTTCCATACCATCCGATTTGCTTCCCGCCTGATGCTCAGGCAGAGAAGGGGGCGTATCGTCAATCTGACCTCCGTGGTGGGCATCCATGGCAACAGTGGGCAGGCGAATTATAGCGCCTCCAAGGCGGGAGTCATTGGCTTGACCAAATCTGCAGCCCGGGAGCTGGCCTCTCGGGGAATTACCGTCAATGCCATCGCGCCCGGCTTTATTCAGACGGATATGACGGGGGTTCTGCCGGAGGAGGTTCAGGAGACCGCCAGGCAGCAGATCCCCTTGGGATATTTTGGACGACCGGAGGACGTGGCTGCCGCAGTGGGATTCCTGACTTCGGATCAGGCCTCCTACATTACGGGTCAGATCCTGGGTGTAGACGGGGGCATGGGAATGTGAAGGAGCCTGCCTGCTTGCCGGGCTTTTTCCGGCAGTATAAGAGGAGACAGAATATGAAACGCAGAGTAGTTGTAACCGGACTGGGTGCGGTGACACCCATAGGCAATAATGTAGAGGACTTTTGGACTTCCCTCAAGGCCGGTCGTGTGGGCATCGGCCCCATCAGCAAGTTTGACACCAGTGATTATAAGGTCAAGCTGGCGGCGGAGGTGAAGGATTTTCGGGCTGCTGATTATATGGATTCCAGAACAGCCAGGAGAATGGAGGATTTTTCGAAATACGCCCTGGTGGCGGCTATGGAGGCCTTTGGTCAGGCAGGAATCCGGATGGAAGAGGAGGATCCCTACCGGGTGGGTGTCATCATTGGCTCCGGTGTCGGGAGTTTGCAGGCCATTGAAAGGGAGCATCAGCGGCTGCTGGACAAGGGACCTGGCCGGGTCAATCTTCTGCTGGTTCCCATGATGATCGCCAATATGGCAGCCGGCAATGTATCCATTCACTTAGGCGCCAAGGGGAAATGCACCAGCGTGGTGACTGCCTGTGCATCCGGTACCCACAGCATCGGAGATGCCTTCCGTGCCATTCAATATGGGGATGCGGATGTCATGATAGCCGGAGGGGCGGAGAATGCCATTACTCCTGTGGGAATTGCAGGATTCACCAATATGACAGCCTTAAGCACCAGCCAGGATCCCCTGAGAGCCTCCATTCCCTTCGACAAGGACCGGGGGGGCTTTGTCATGGGAGAAGGAGCAGGCCTTGTGGTTCTGGAAGAGCTGGACCATGCCAGAAGAAGAAATGCTCCTATTCTGGCGGAGGTCGCAGGCTATGGTGCCACCGCAGATGCCTTCCATATCACTGCTCCCTCCGATGACGGAGAGGGGGCAGCCCAGGCCATGCGATTGGCTCTGGCAGAAGCAGGTATTCAGCCCTCTCAGGTTTCCTATATCAATGCCCATGGCACAGGAACTCACAAAAACGATCAGGTGGAGACCCTGGCCATAAAGGAAGTCTTTGGAGAGGCAGCCTATGGCTTAAAAGTGAATTCCACCAAGTCCATGACCGGCCATCTCCTGGGAGCCTCCGGCGGGGTGGAATTTATTACCTGTGTCAAATCCATTCAAGAAGGTTTTATCCATCAGACCATGGGAACCCGGGAGACAGACGAGGATTGTGATCTGGATTACTGCATTGGGGCCCCGGTGCACCAGGAGATTCACTACGCGATGAGCAATTCTCTGGGCTTCGGTGGCCACAATGGCTCCTTATTGGTGAAGAAATACCAGATCTGACAGGAGGTAGGGATGAATATAGAAGATTTATGCAGGCTGATTCAGGTGGTAACAGACTCCAACCTCAGTGATTTTACCTATGAGGAGGGTGGGGTAAGGATCTCCATGGCCAGCAAGAGAAGTGAGAAGGAAGCTGTCTTCGATGACCGTCCCCTTCCCGGGGAAGCCGAACAGAAGGAAACCGGGTGCCCCAAGGCAGGTGCCGGTCGCCCGGTGCCGGGAGCCAAAGACCCACAAGCAGGAGCCGAAGGCAGCGAGGAAAGAGCAGGAGGCTCAGGGTCAGGCGCCGGAGATAGGCAGGGAGTAGGCTCACAGTCCGAGCCGGAGGGGCGGACGGTGGATTCGCCCCTGGTGGGCATCTTCTATGCAGCCCCCTCAGAGACAGAAGCCCCCTTTGTTCAGGTGGGAGATTGGGTGAAACAGGGTCAGATTATTGCCATTGTGGAGGCTATGAAGCTGATGAACGAGATCGAATGTGACTGCGATGGCCAGGTGACGGAAATACTGGTACAAAACGGTCAGACCGTGGAATATGGCCAGCCTCTGATCCGGGTTTTTCCTCAGTAGACTGGCATGTAAGCTCCATAAGACGGAATAGAGGCTATTGGTGAAAGGAGAACAGGTAAAGCATGAACCGATTAGAGATCAAAGAGATAGAAGCCATCATTCCCCACAGACATCCCTTCCTCCTGCTGGATTATATAGAGGATTATGAGCCGGGGCAGTATGCCGTGGCTTACAAGTGTGTAACCTATCGGGAGGATTTTTTTGCCGGACATTTTCCCGGTTTTCCCCTTATGCCCGGAGTTCTGATTATAGAAGCCCTGGCTCAGACCGGAGCGGTTGCCATATTATCCAAGGAGGAAAACCGGGGGAAGGTTGCCCTCTTCGGTGGAATTGACAAGTGCCGTTTTAAGGGACAGGTCAAGCCTGGGGACAAGCTGAGGCTGGAGACCCGCATCCTGAGGGAAAAAGGACCGGTGGGGGTGGGAGAAGCCAAAGCCAGTGTGGATGGCCAACTGGTGGCCAAGGCAGAGATCACCTTTATGGTGGGGCAGGGATCCCTATGATTAGAAAATTATTAGTTGCCAACCGGGGGGAGATAGCCCTGCGCATTATCCGGGCTTGCCGAGAAATGGGCATTGAGACGGTGGCAGTTTATTCCCAGGCAGATGCGCATGCTCTTCATACCCAGCTGGCGGATGAGGCAGTCTGCATTGGACCGGCTTCCTCGGCTCAAAGCTACTTGGATATGCAGCAGATTATCAGCGCCACCCTTGTGACGGGAGCAGAGGCCATTCACCCCGGTTTCGGCTTTCTGTCGGAAAATAGTCACTTTGCCAGGCTTTGCCAGGAGTGCGGGATTCTGTTTGTCGGTCCTGACTGGGAAACCATTGAAAAGTTAGGCAATAAGGCAGAGGCTCGCCGCACCATGCAGGCTGCTGGGGTCCCGGTAATCCCCGGCAGTGACGGCCCGGTGGGAGACTGGCAGGAGGGACTGGCGCAGGCAGAGAGAATCGGATATCCCGTTATGATCAAGGCTGCCCTGGGGGGCGGAGGCAAGGGAATGCGTCCGGCCTATGTTCCGGAGGAATTTGAAAAAGCCTTTCAGACAGCCCGCAAGGAGGCAAGCATGGCCTTTGGGGATGACACCATGTATATAGAGCATTTGGTAGAGCATCCCCGCCATATCGAATTTCAGATTTTGGCAGATGGTCAGGGAAATGTCATTCATTTGGGAGAGAGGGACTGCTCCATCCAGAGGAATCACCAGAAGATCATAGAGGAAGCTCCCTGTCAGACCTTGTCTCCTAAATTAAGAAAGAAAATGGGTGAAGCTGCTCTTCGGGCTGCCAAGGCAGCGCATTATGTCAATGCGGGAACCATTGAATTCCTGGTAGAGGAGGATGAGCGTTTCTACTTTATGGAAATGAATACCCGCATCCAGGTGGAGCATCCGGTGACAGAGATGGTGACAGGCGTCGATTTGGTCAAGGAGCAGATCCGGATTGCCTCCGGCCAAGCCCTGGATATCCAGCAGAAGGACATCCATATATCCGGCCATGCCATGGAATGCCGCATCAATGCGGAAAATCCGGCCAGAAACTTTGCTCCCTGCCCTGGCACTATTGCCAGTTTGCATTTGCCCGGGGGCTGTGGCGTGAGAGTAGATACGGCAGTCTACAACGGATACTCCATCCCGCCCTATTACGACTCCATGATTGCCAAAATTATCGTAGGGGGTAAGGACAGGCAGGAGGTCATCCATCGGATGACCAGTGCCCTGGGGGAGGTGATCGTGGAGGGAGTGGATACCAATACCGACTACCTCTACCGGATCCTCAACGAGAGGGACTTTCGGACCGGACGAACCAATATTGAATATCTGAATACCCATAAGATCTAAGGCAGGTGAGAGATCATGGAATGGAAAACCATGTTTAAGAAAACCAGGCGAAGTCCGGACAAGACAGGAAGAAAAAAGCAGGGTCCGGAGGTACCGGAGGGACTTCTAAAGAAATGCAAGATCTGTAAGGCAGCTATTTTGACAGAAGATATCAAAGAAGAGCTTTACACCTGCCCCAAATGTCATACTTATTTTCGCATGCCGGCAGATGCCCGCATTGCCATGCTGGCAGATCCCGGCAGCTTTGAGGAGTGGAACCGGGGGCTGGCAGATGGCAATCCTCTGGGATTCCCGGGATATGCAGAGAAATTAGCGGCGGCTAAGCTCAAAACCGGCCTGGATGAGGCAGTGATTACCGGAAAAATAAGTCTCATGGGACACCCGGTGGCTCTGGGAGTCTGTGACGGCCGTTTCCTCATGGCCAGCATGGGTCAGGTCGTAGGAGAAAAAATCACCAGACTGGCAGAGCAGGCAACCCGGGAGAGGCTTCCCCTCCTTCTCTTTACCTGCTCCGGCGGAGCCCGCATGCAGGAGGGGATAGTA
>CAVLCU010000055.1:0-15515 GCA_963661545.1 Lachnospiraceae bacterium
TGGATAAGTTGATTGAAACTCTCAACAGCATGGATGTGGCAAATATTGAGGATATGTGCTACATGTCAACCTACACCAATTCCGAAGTATGTACCGCTTTGAATGCAATCACCGAGCTTGGTCTGGACAAAAAATATTATCTGCCAAAGGAATTGAATAGCAAAATAAAAAAAATTTCGAGGTAGCATTTCCATACAACATTTTTCTCGCATCAAAAAAGTGGCAGAACCCCTGTAAAATCAAAGGGTTCCGCCACTTTAACTTTCTTCAAGTGTCGAAGACGGGATTATAGTATACTGCTTCCTGCCTGTCAACCGCTTCCCTGAAAAAATTTAACCCGCTTGCGGTCTGTTTGCGGTCCTGTATGCAGCCCTCTTGCAGTCCCTTAGGAAGATTTAAGATGCCCCCGGACTGATGCAGGCGCAGGCCACATAGACTTTCTCTGCCCCCGCTGCCTTCAGCAGAGCTGCGATGGTATCCACCGTGCTTCCGGTGGTATAGATATCGTCCACCAATAGCAGGCATTTTGGGGGCTGATAGCCGGGAGCCAGGGCGAAGGCCTGCTCCAGATTCCTTCTTCTCTCCACATCGTTCAGCTCCTTCTGCGCCTTTGTATTCTTTCTGCGCACCAGAGCCTTAGCATCTGCCGGAATGCCGATCAGGCGGGACAGTTCCTCCGCCAGCTTAGCAGCCTGGTTGTAGCCTCTGCGGATCAGGCGTTTCCGGTGGATGGGAATCGGCAGCAGGACCTCTGGTTTCCATTGATGAAGCAGGCGGCGGCCCCGGCTTTCCATGGCAGCCGCGTAGAATCTGGCATATTCTGCCCGGCCCCCGTACTTGAACCGCATCATAGAGGCCTGCATCTGTCCCCGATAGGAAAAGGGGGCAAAGCATCGGTCATAGCTATGTTTTTTTCTCCGGCAATCATTGCAATATTCTATCTCTTCTCCTGACAGGGGCTTGCCGCAGCGAAAGCAGAGGGGTTCCTGCAGGAAATGCAGGTCTGAAGCGCATGTCCTGCAGATCATGCTTTCCCCCTTCCCCAACAAGTCGTCACAAACCGGGCAGCGGGCGGGATAGAACCATCTCAGCAGCTTCTCCCTTGTTTTCATCCTAACTGACCCTCCCTCTCGGACTCTGCTTGTTTTCGTCCTGGCTGACCCTTCCTCTCGGACTCTGCTTCCTTCTCCATGAGCCCTCTTCCCTTTCCCTCCTCCCCTTTCATCCCCGCTGCCTCCCGAATTCGCTGAGCCAGGGTGGTATACCGGCCTTCCTCCGTCTGGTTGGCCACCATGGACCGGAAGGTTTCCGCACTGCCGGTGAGAACAACGCATCGGCGGGCTCTGGTAACTGCAGTATAGAGGAGATTGCGGGTCATAAGCATCCTGGGACCTCCCAGCAGGGGGATGACCACAGCCGGATATTCACTTCCCTGGGACTTGTGAATGGTCACAGCATAGGCCAGTTCCAGTTCATCCAGCTGCTTGAAGGAATAGTCTACGAACCTTCCCTCCTCATATTCCACCGTCAGTTCCTCCGCAAAGGTGTTGATAGCGGCAATTACCCCCAGGTCTCCGTTGAAGACTCCCATTCCCTTCTGGGTCACAATTCCATGCTTGCCCCGGATCTCCCATTCCAGCTGGTAATTGTTCTTTATCTGCATAACCTTGTCCCCTACCCGGAGGATTCCCTGGCGGCACTCCGTCTCCGTCTTGTTCTGTGCCGGCGGATTCAGATATTTCTGCAATATGACATTGAGATTCTCTACCCCCAGAGGGCCCTTTCGCATGGGGGCAAGGACCTGGATATCCTGGGGTCGGGAATGGGTATATTGAGGCAGCTTTTGGGCCACCAGGGTTAGGATTACCTTCTGAATGACCCGGACATCCTCCCGCTGAAGGAAGAAGAAATCCCGGCTGTCATTGTCCAGGCGAATGGATTGACCGGCATGAATCCGGTGGGCGTTGACTACAATATCACTTTCTGCGGCCTGACGAAAGATCCGGGTCAGCTCCACCACCGGGAAGACCCGGGAGCGAATCATATCCCTCAGAACGCTTCCGGGACCCACGCTGGGCAGCTGGTTTACGTCTCCTGCCAGAATCAGGCGAGTGCCGGGCACCAGAGCAGACAGGAGAGCATGCATCAGGTAAATATCCACCATAGAAGCCTCATCAATGATAATCACATCTGCCTCCAGAGGATTCTCTGCATTTCTGGCAAAGAAGACATGTTCCCCCTGCTCCTCTGCCTGTCCGGTCAGTTCCAGGAGGCGGTGGATGGTGGAAGCCTCATGTCCTGTGGCCTCCGTCATTCGCTTGGCTGCTCTTCCGGTGGGAGCAGCCAGGCAGACCTCCAGATCCTCTGCCTCAAAGTAACGGATCATGGTATTGATGGTGGTGGTTTTGCCGGTGCCGGGACCCCCGGTCAGGATCATGAGGCCCCGGGAGGCTGCCTCCCGGACGGCCTTCTCTTGCAATTCATCCAGGGTCAGACCGTCCAGGGCAGCCAGACGGGAAATCCTCTTTCCCACCTTGCTTTCATCCTTTTCGCAGACAATATTCAATTCATGCAGCATTCTGGCGGTATTCAATTCCAGGAAATAAGTGGGAGCCGTATAGACAAGGGCATTGTCTCTCACCACAATCTTCCGGTCTATGATCATATCCATGAGATGTTTCTCAAGAAGGGAGGGGTCTGCCCCCAAAAGAGCTGCTGCCTGGGAAAGGAGTTCTTCCTTGGGCAGGTAGATATGTCCCTGAAGTCCCGCCTGGGTCAGCAGATAATAGAGACCGCTGCGGATGCGATGGGGAGAATCCGGTCGAATTCCCACCCGACCGGCGATCTGATCGGCGATCCGAAAGCCTACCCCCTGGATGTCTTCGGCCAATTTGTAAGGATTTTCCCTCAATACCCCATAGAGGGTGTCCTGGTATTTTTGATAAATCTTGATCCCTAAGCTCAGGGAAATTCCATATTGGGACAGGAAGATCATGGCATTTTGCATCTGGGCCTTTTCCAGCATCTGTTCCCCGATCTCCCGGGCCTTGCGGGGACTGATCCCCTTAATCTCTGCCAGCCGCTCCGGCTCCTCCTCCATGATATGCATGGTATCCTCTCCAAAGCGCCGGACAATTCGAGCTGCCAGGGCAGCTCCAATGCCCTTGATGGCCCCGCTGCCCAGATAACGCTCCAGGGCCAGGCCATTTTGGGGGATCCGGGTCTTGCTATGATCCACCTGAAATTGAGAGCCGTAGCTGGGATGGGTGGTTCTATGCCCCTCTGCCTCCAGGTATTCTCCCTCATGAACCGACTGAAAGCAGCCCACGCAGGTGGTCTCCTTCTTCCCTTCCCCCACCAGGGTCAGAACGGTATAGCCATTCTCCTCATTTCTAAATACGATATGCTCCACATATCCTTCGATTTTTTCGCTCATTGTGCTACTTCCGCATTTTCCTTCCAGGATGTTGGGACCCCGGTCCCTGAAGGGCTGATTCCGGCCAGATCCTCCCACAAGCCTACCTGCGTTCGAATTCTGTCATGATTTCCACATACTTTCCGGTTCCCATGGCCACCACTGCTGCAGGATTCTCTGCCGTCACCGTGTGAATCCCTGTGCGCTCGCTGATCAGCTCCTCCAGGCCCTCCAGCTGGGCTCCGCCCCCTGTCAGCACGATGCCTCGATCCGCGATATCCGCTGCCAGCTCCGGCGGCGTCTTCTCCAGAATACTGTGTATGGCTTCCACAATCTGCCCGGCCGGTTCCTCCAGAGCCTTCTGAATCTCGGTGGAGGTAAGGACCAGGGTTCTGGGAAGACCGGTGGTGACATTCCTGCCCTTAATTCTCATGGTCTCGGTGGTGGAGAGACGACGGGCGGTTCCCAGCTTCTTTTTTACGGATTCTGCCGTTTGGTCCCCGATAAACAGGTTATGCTGCTTGCGGATATAGCGGATGATGGCTTCGTTAAAATGATCGCCGGCCACCCGAAGGGAGGAGGATACCACGATCCCCCCCAGAGAAATCACCGCAATGTCCGTGATCCCTCCGCCGATATCAACGATCAGATTGCCACAGGGGCGGGTAATGTCCACACCGGCTCCGATGGCAGCTGCGATGGGCTCTGCCACCAGGGTTACCTCCCGGGCTCCGGCCTGGTAAGTCGCTTCCTCCACTGCCCTGCGCTCCACATCCGTCACACCGCTTGGGACACAGATGACGATGCGGGGTTTGCGAAAGCCCCTCCTCCCCATGGCTTTCTGGATAAAATAACGAAGCATCCGCTCCGTGATAAAATAATCGGATATGGCCCCCTGACGCAGGGGACGGATGGCCATGATATTGCCCGGCGTCCTTCCTACCATCTGGCGGGCTTCCTCTCCGATGGCCTTCACCTTGTCGGAATCCTTGTCATAAGCCACCATTGCAGGCTCCTTCAGCACGATTCCCTTTCCCTTCACATAAACCTGGATACTGGAGGTACCCAGGTCTATGCCGATATCTGTCACAGCAGCCATAATGGCCTCCTTTCTTCGTAAACCTCCATGGCCAACGATCTTTCATCCCACCACCCAGGAAAGCCAGCCGCTTCGGCGCAGGCCCCCGTGGGACTGACATTGCGTTGCAAGCCTGCCCTCAGCCCGGCTGCTTATCGGGGCTTTCCAGGTATCTCTTTACATATTGGCCGGTGTAGGAGGCGGGATGGGCAGCAATCTGCTCCGGGCTTCCATAGGCAATGACAGTGCCTCCCTTGTCGCCGCCCTCCGGTCCCATATCTATGATATAATCGGCGGTCTTGATGACATCCAGATTATGTTCGATCACAATGACGGTATTGCCCCCTTCACTGAGGCGTTTGAGGATCTCCACCAGCTTATGAACGTCGGCGAAATGCAGGCCGGTGGTGGGTTCATCCAGGATATAAACGGTCTTGCCTGTGCTGCGCCTGGAAAGCTCCGTGGCCAGCTTGATCCGCTGGGCCTCTCCCCCGGACAAGGTGGTGGAAGGCTGGCCCAGCCGGAGGTAGGACAGACCCACATCATTCAGGGTCTCGATTTTCCGGCGGATGGAGGGGACAGGTTCGAAGAAGGTCAAGGCCTCCTCCACGGTCATATGCAGAACATCGTAGATATTTTTCCCCTTGTACCTGACCTCCAGGGTTTCCCGGTTATACCGTTTTCCCTGACAGACCTCACAGGGCACGTAAACATCCGGCAGGAAATGCATCTCTATTTTCAGAATGCCGTCCCCGCTGCAGGCCTCACAGCGTCCTCCTCTGACATTGAAGCTGAAACGCCCCTTCTTATAGCCTCTGGCCTTGGCATCCGGGGTGGAAGCGAAGAGATCCCGAATCATGTCAAAGACCCCCGTGTAGGTAGCCGGATTGGAACGGGGAGTTCGGCCGATGGGAGACTGGTCGATATTGATGACCTTGTCCAATTGCTCCTCTCCCTCGATTCGCTTATGCTTGCCCGGAATCAAACGGGCCCGGTTCAGGTCTCTGGCCAGACGCTTGTAGAGAATCTCATTGACCAGGGAACTCTTGCCGGAGCCGGAGACGCCGGTGACGCAGGTCATGACTCCCAGGGGGAAGGCAACATCAATCTTCTTCAGGTTATTTTCCTCTGCTCCCACCACCTTGAGCCAGCCGGTGGGGGAGTGGCGGATCTTGGGCACAGGAATCTGAAGTCTGCCGCTTAAGTATGCGCCGGTAATGGATCCCTCCACTTTCATCAAATCCTCGGCGGTTCCCATAGCCACCAGCCGACCTCCATGCTCTCCCGCACCCGGACCGATATCCACCACGCAATCTGCGGCTCGCATGGTATCCTCGTCATGCTCCACCACAATCAAGGTATTGCCCAGATCCCTCAAATGACGCAGGGTGGCCAGCAGCTTATCATTGTCCCTTTGATGCAGGCCAATGCTGGGCTCATCCAGGATATAGGCCACTCCCACCAGGCCGGATCCAATCTGGGTGGCCAGGCGGATCCTCTGGGCCTCTCCCCCGGACAGAGTGCCGGTGGCTCGGGCCAGGGTCAGGTAGTCCAGCCCCACGTCCATCAGGAAGCCCACTCTGGATTGAATCTCCTTGAGAATCTGACTGCCTATGAGACGCTGTTGGTCTGTCAGCTTTATTTGCTCCAGAAATAGGGTCAAACGGTCCACTGACAGGTTGGTGATCTCATAGATATTCTTATCCCCCACCGTAACAGCCAGAGAGGTGGCCTTCAATCTCTGCCCCTTGCAGACCGGGCAGGGGGTAATCCGCATATAGGTTTCATATTCCTGCTTGATGGTCTCAGAGCCCGTCTCCCGGTAGCGCCGCTCCACATTCCGGATCAGGCCCTCGAAGGCCACATCGTAGACTCCCTCCCCCCGCTGCCCCTTATAATGTACCTTCAGGCTTTTCCCTTGGGTTCCATGGATCAAAATGTCATGAATCTCCCGGGGGTAGTCCCGAAAGGGGGTATCCAGGGAGAAATCATAGGCCTTGGACAGGGCATCCAAAATCGCTCTGGTAAAGCTGCCGGGGTCTGTGCAGGACTGCCAGCCGGGAACCACAATGGCTCCCTGCTGGATAGAAAGGCTGGGATCCGGGATCATCAATTCCTCGGCGAATTCCATCTTGTAGCCCAGGCCATAGCACTCCGGGCAGGCTCCGAAGGGATTGTTAAAGGAAAAGCTTCTGGGTTCGATCTCCTCCATGCTGATTCCGCAATCCGGACAGGAGAAGCTCTGGCTGAAGGTCAGGACATTGCCATCCATGGTATCCACCATCAAAAGTCCCTCCGACAGACCCAATACCGTCTCCACAGAGTCCGTCAGCCGCTTTTCTATCCCCTCCTTTACCACCAGCCGATCTACAACAATCTCGATATTGTGCTTCTGGTTCTTGTCCAGGGGAATTTCCTCCGCCAGCTCATAGAGATTGCCATCCACCATCACTCGGACATAGCCGCCCTTGCGGGCCTGGTCCAGGACCTTCTCGTGGCGGCCCTTCCGTCCCCGCACCACCGGGGCCAGCAATTGAATCCGGCTTCTTTCCGGCAAAGCCATAATCTGATCCACCATCTGATCCACGGACTGGCGGCTAATCTCCCGGCCGCATTTGGGGCAATGGGGAATTCCGATCCTGGCATAGAGGAGGCGGAAATAATCATAGATCTCCGTCACGGTACCCACGGTGGAACGGGGATTCCGGTTGGTAGACTTCTGGTCAATGGAAATGGCCGGGGGCAGTCCTTCGATGCTCTCCACGTTGGGCTTCTCCATCTGGCCCAGGAACTGTCTGGCATAGGAAGACAGGCTCTCCATATAACGCCTCTGTCCTTCTGCATAAATGGTATCAAAAGCCAATGAGCTCTTCCCCGAACCGGACAGCCCGGTCAGAACCACCAGCTCGTTGCGGGGAATGTCCACGTCCAGATTCTTGAGGTTGTTCTCCGCAGCCCCTCGTATTTTGATAAATTGTCTTCCCTGCTTGTGCATCTTATCTCCTTCCGGGCACTAGACCAGCCCCGGCTGTGCTTCTTTCGGATACCGAGCCAGACTCGGCTGTGCTTCTTTTGGACACCGGGTCAGCCCCGGCTGTGCTTCTCCTCATGGAAGAAAGTCAGCCATGACGGTGTTGCTCAGGGAGATGCCCCGTCGGGTCAGACGGATCCTCCCTTCCCTCTCCTCCAGCAAGCCCATTTTCCGGTATTTTGCAAGCACAGACCCATAGACTTGATTCAAGTCCAGACCAAAGTTTCTTTGGAAGTCCTCCGGGGAAACACCCTGGGTCAAACGAAGTCCCAGGATCATATATTCTGCCAGCCGATCCCTAAGTTCTAAGGTCTCTGTCTCCCGGCGAATGGCTGCCGTGTCTGCGCTTTTCTCCAGATAAAGCCGGAAATCCCGGGTATTCTGGTACCTGCTGTCGCCCAGCAGGGAGGAGGCGCCCAGACCCAGCCCCAGATATTCCTTCCCCGTCCAATATCCCAGATTATGGCGACAGGCATATCCCGGCCTGGCATAATTGGAGATTTCATATTGGCAGAGGCCAGCTTGCTCCAGAATCTCGTGGGTGATCTCATACATCTGCCTTTCTTCCTCCTCCCCCGGCAGATCCAGGGCCTGTCTTTTCTCGTAAAAGGGGGTTCCCTCCTCCACAATCAGACTGTAGGCAGAGATATGTTCCGGCTGCAGAGCAGCCACCCGGGTCAGGCTCTGCTCCCAGGAAGCCAGGGTCTGACCCGGCAGACCGGACATAAGGTCAATATTTCGATTGGTGAATCCCACCTTCTCAGCCAGGTGCCAGCTCTCCAGAAAGTCCTCATAGGTATGGATACGGCCCAGCCGCCCCAACTCCTCATTCTCCGTGCTCTGACAGCCGAAGCTGATCCGGTTGATTCCCGCCTGCCGATACATCCGCAGCTTATCCTCCGTGACCGTTCCGGGGTTGGCCTCCAGGGAAATCTCCGCCTCCGGTTGAAAGGGAAAACGCCCTCGAAGAAGGTCCAGAATCCTCCCTATCTCTTCGCCGGGAAACAAAGACGGTGTTCCTCCGCCGAAAAACACCGTGCTTACCTCGTAAGTTCCCGGGGGCAGGAGACAGTGCTCTGCCTCCGCCTCCAGGGCTTTCCCATAGTCCCTATACCTGCTTTTCTCCGCCGCAAAGGATAAAAAGTCGCAATATTCGCATTTTCGCACACAAAAAGGAATATGCAGATAGATCTCCAGCTCTTTTGTCATCTCTTACTTATCGTCCAGTTTCAGGACGCTCATGAAGGCCTTCTGAGGGATCTCCACGCTGCCCACCTGGCGCATCCGCTTCTTGCCCTCTTTCTGCTTCTCCAGCAGCTTCTTCTTACGGGAAATGTCTCCGCCGTAGCATTTGGCCAAAACATCCTTGCGCAGGGCCTTCACAGTCTCCCGGGCAATGATCTTGGATCCGATGGCCGCCTGAATCGGAATCTCGAAGAGCTGGCGAGGGATCTCCGCCTTGAGCTTCTCACACATCTTTCTTCCCCGGTCGTAGGCAGAACCCTCAAATACAATGAAGGACAGGGCATCTACCTCCTCCTTGTTGACCAGGATATCCAGCTTCACCAGCTCGCTCCGCTCATAACCCAGCATCTCGTAGTCAAAGGAGGCATACCCCCTGGAACGGGACTTGAGGGCGTCGAAAAAGTCATAAATAATCTCATTCAAGGGCAGGTGATAATGAAGCACCGCCCGGGTCTGTTCCATATATTCCATGCCCTGGTACTGGCCTCTGCGTTCCTCACACAGCTGCATGATAGGACCTACGAATTCTGTCGTCACCATAATCTCTGCTTTCACCAGGGGTTCTTCCATATAGTCAATCTCGGAGGGATCCGGCAGGTTGGAGGGGTTGGTCAGGTCGATGCAGGTGCCGTCGGTTTTATGTACCTTATAGATGACACTGGGAGCCGTGGTTACCAGATCCAGGTTATATTCCCTCTCCAGCCTCTCCTGGATAATCTCCAGATGCAAAAGCCCCAGAAAACCGCACCGAAAGCCAAAGCCCAGTGCCGCCGAGGTCTCCGGTTCGTAGAAAAGGGAGGCATCGTTCAGCTGCAGCTTCTCCAGGGCATCCCGCAGGTCCCCATATTTGGCCCCATCCGCCGGATACATGCCGCAATAAACCATGGGATTTACCTTCTTGTAACCTGGCAAGGGCTTCTCGCAGGGTCGGGCATCGTCCGTTACCGTATCTCCCACTCGGGTATCTGCCACATTCTTGATGCTGGCGGTAATATATCCCACCATGCCTGCTGACAGCTCCTGGCAGGGAATCATCTGCCCGGCTCCGAAATAGCCCACCTCTACTACCTCTTCCACGGCTCCCGTGGCCATCATCCGAATCCGGGTACCCCGGCGGAGGCTGCCCTCCATCACCCGGCAGGAAATGATAACCCCCTTATAGGAATCATAGACAGAGTCGAAGATCAAAGCCTGCAAGGCTGCCTTGGGGTTTCCCTGGGGAGCCGGAATCTTATGCACGATCTCCTCCAGCACCTCCTCCACATGCAAACCTGTCTTGGCGGAAATCCGGGGGGCGTCCTGGGCCTCGATCCCGATCACATCCTCAATCTCATTGATAACCCGGTCCGGTTCTGCACTAGGCAGGTCAATCTTATTGATCACCGGAAAGACATCCAAATCATGATCCAGGGCCAGATAAACATTGGCCAGGGTCTGGGCCTCAATTCCCTGGGCGGCATCTACCACCAGAATAGCCCCGTCACAGGCCGCCAGACTCCTGGATACCTCATAATTAAAATCCACATGTCCCGGTGTATCTATCATATTCAGGATATATTCTTCCCCATCCTGGGCCTTGTATACCGTTCGAACTGCCTGGGCCTTGATGGTGATGCCCCGCTCCCGCTCCAGCTCCATATTATCCAGCACCTGGTCCTGCATCTCCCGCTGGGTCAGAAGCCCCGTCATCTCGATGATCCGGTCTGCCAGGGTGGATTTGCCATGATCTATATGTGCAATAATACAAAAATTTCTTATCTTACTTTGATCCATTTCTGCCAAAGAAAGTACCTCCTTATTGGCTTTTCCTGTTCAGGGACATTATACATAAGATTTATTTTTGTCGCAAGTCCTTTGTTGGGACTTCCTTCTTGCCATTCCGAAAAATAAATGTTAGAATATGGAAGGAAAAATTTCAGGAGGTATATCGAATATGCAGTGGTGGCAGATTTTGCTGATCGTATTGGCTGTCGTTGCAGCAGTCCTTGTTGTCTTATTTATCCTGGGTAAGAAGGCGCAGAAGAAGCAGGAAGCCCAGCAGGAACAGATTGAAGCGTCCAAGCAGGTAATTACCATGCTGGTGATTGATAAAAAGAAGATGCGACTAAAGGATTCCGGTCTCCCCCAGATGGTGATCGACCAATCCCCCAAGCTGGTGAGACGGGCTAAGTTCAATATCGTCAAAGCCAAGGTAGGTCCCAAAATTATGACCTTTATCGCAGAACCCAAGGTATTTGAACTGATTCCGGTGAGGAAGGAGATTAAGGCCACCGTCAGCGGCCTCTATATTATCGGGGCCAAGGGAATTCGGGGAAAACTAGAGGATCCCAAGAAGAAGAAAAAGAAGGAAAGTGCCTTCAACCGTCTGCTTCGAAAGGGGCGCGGAGAGATCTGATCGGCGGATCTGCCCCCTGATGAAAGCAAGGCAAGAGCCCCCAGTCCCAACCAGGACTGGGGGCTCTTGCCTTGCTTTCCTTAGGATTCCAGGCTGAAGTTTCCCTGCTGGCGGGACTTTACATTCATCTCTATCATACAGTCCGCCACATAACTCTCGTTGAGATCCAGGGCATACCTGACCTGGAGATCAATCTGACTTTCTTCCTCCCGCAGCCGGATATCTGTGGCTGCAATTCCCATATTCATGATGCCGAAAGGGGTCTGATAGTAGGAAAGAGTTTTCTTATTCTCCCGGAAGATCATCTCTACATTGACCACTCCCTTTTTTCGAACCTCCAACTGGTCCTCCTTGAACTTCATCACATTGTGAACAATTCCCTCAGCCCCCTCGTAGGTCTCATCGAAGAGGAGGTAGTGGTGACCATTCTTCTTATAATATTCTCCCGGGGTTACCACCTCCACCGGTTCTACTTCCTCGTCCTGCTGAATGAATTGCAGACCGCGTATGCTGATAATTACGTCTTTTGTCATATCCGCCCTCTCTTAATAGCTTTCAATGGGTATCTGTTTGGTTTCCCCAATGGAACAGGGAAGTATGGACTCGGCAAAGGCATTGAACTTTTCTACGGAATCACTGGTAAAAAATTGATATTTCTCCTGGTCTGTACAGGGGCTTGTATGGTTCAGATCCAGACGATCCAGCATGTCCTTCAGAGCCTGGGAGGTTTCATAAGCCGGATTCACCAGGGTAACCCCCTCTCCCACCACGCTCCGCAGGAGGGTTCGCAGCAAAGGATAATGGGTGCAGCCCATAATCAGAGTATCAATCCCCTTTTCCAGCAGGTCTGCCAGATAACGGCGGGCCACTTCCTCCGTGATGGGATCCCGGGTCCATCCCTCCTCCACCAGGGGGACGAAGAGGGGACAGGCCTTGCCATATACGGTAATCTCTGCATCCTCCTGCTGAATCAGCTTCTGGTAGAGATGGCTGCGAATGGTGCTTTCCGTGGCGATCACTCCTATGATCTTGTTCCGGGTCGTGCGGACAGCTACACTGGCTCCCGGCTTCACCACCCCCAGGATGGGCAGGTCAATCTCCTTCTCTATGGTATCCAAAGCCAAAGCGCTGGCTGTATTGCAGGCCACCACAATGGCCTTCACTCTCTGGGTCTTCAGAAAGCGGACAATCTGCCGGGAATAGCGCACCACCGTGTCCTTAGACTTGCTCCCGTAGGGGACACGGGCAGTATCCCCGAAATATACGATCCGCTCCCCTGGCAAATTCCTCATGATCTCCCGCGCCACCGTCAATCCGCCGACGCCGGAATCAAAGACCCCAATGGGGGCGCTTCTGTCTCTATTCATCGGTTTACCTCCCCTGATGCAGCACCCTTCCCGCTGTCATCCGATGCTACCAGTATAAGTTATTCTTCTATCTGTTTCAAGAGATAACGGCCTACCATATTGGAAAAGTTATGGATGGAGCGAATGTAGGCGAAATCCTTGCCAAAAATCTTCCTTTCCGCATCCAGCTCTGTCTCTTCTCCCACAAAGACGCCCAGCACTGCCACCCCATTCTGGCGGAGCTTGCGCACCTCCGTTCCCGTATCCAGGATGGCAGGACGCCCCCGATAGGGTTCCGGATTCTTGGCCTGTGGGCGGTTAAGCAGAACATCATAGGGCTTACCATCGCTGAGAACGATGAGAACCTTATGGGCCTCCTCCCTCTGCAGGAGGTCAGATCCCACCGCCTTTACCGCCAGACCGTCCCGGTTGTTGGAGGAGGTGATAAAGTCAAAGATGTTGTTGTTGGCATTTCGTCCATCCTCATATTGGCGGAAGCAATGCAAAATCGTATAATCCCAGAAGGTGCAAAAGCTCATCACCCGAAAGGGAATCTCCAGGTTGCTGAGAGCTTCACTGATGATATAGGCCTGCAAGGCCACCTGACTCTGGCGCTTTCGCTGGGAGCCGCTGGCATCAATCAGAACGTCTACCACGAAGTCCATAGCATCGTTCTTGATCCTCCGGCGAAAGATCCGGGCATCCTGGGACCGTCCCACCTTCCACAGGTCAGCCGGTATGATGGAACCATGGTCGGACCGGATCTCCTGCTCCTGGTCTCGCAGGACAAAGGCCTTCTTCAGCATATCCGTCAATACCCGGATATTCTGTTTGACCACCCGATGCTGGTCGTAATAGGCCATGATATTCTTGTCCTTCTGCTTCTTGGCATACTCATATTGATAGTTGCGCAGAACCGGATTCTTCAGAATACCCTCTGTATAATAGAGGCTGCAGTCTGCGTGAATTCCCCTGCACATCTGATAATTCCTGCTCTTCTCCTCCGAGGGAGTCAGGTAGGTTCGGCCATAGTTGCGCTCCACGTAGGAATACATCTTGTCCAGGGCTTCCTGATCTACCACCAGAACCTTCTGCCGGCTCTGGTCACCGGCCTCCTCTTTCTCTTCCTTGCAGACCGGGTCCTCCAGATCCATACTGGTCATGGATTCCGTCACCTTCTGGATATAGTTCTCCAGCCCCTCCTCATACAGATCCTCCGACAGAAAATCCTTCCAGGAATATTCGGTCAGTTCCTCTAAGGTCACCGCCAGAACTTCCTCCAGAGTCTTTTTCTTCTTCTCGAAGCCCGGCTCCACGATCTGGTTGTAGAGCCTGTCCACCATGCGGATCAGGTCCATGGTATCGGTGGCCTGGCGCAGGGTATGGATCTGGGCCATCCAGGCCTCGATCTGGGCGGTTCCATGGTATTCCCCCTCCAGCTCCTCCCGCAGGAGAGCTGCCTCCAGATGTCCCAGGGGGGAGGAGGACAGTTCCCGGAAGTTCTGCTCCAGGATTTCTTCATAAACCTGTCTGCGCAGGTAGTGGATGCCCTCCCTTTCCTGATCCAGACGAGTTCCCACCGCCTCCTCCATACACAGGGAGGCCACCTGCAGGAGGGGACCCTCCATGGCCTGACAGTAGACCTTTTTCACCAAATACAGACTCAGAGCCTCCCGGTCAAAGAAGCGAGCCAATCCCCCCTGCTTGATGCCATCGTAGAGGGCAATATGGGGGGATCGCAGGAAGGCCTCCACATCCGGCTTCATCTCCAGAGAATAATCCCCGCTTACCGTCCACATGAGATTTCGGATGCGATTCTCCAATTCCAGCTGATGATCCTCCAGGGGAAAATCTGTGCTCATAGGCCGCCTCCCTTATTGAAATACATCTGCCGGTGTCCATTCCTGGGGAATACGGGTCATCACCACATCATGGACGATTTCCTTTTCGAAAATGTCAAAGCACTTGTTCACAATACCCATCTGAACACCCTGGGCCGGTCTCAAGCCCTGCCGCACCGTCTTAGCGGCGGCAATGAGCCCCCTCAGATCCAGGGACTTGGTGGATATCTCCCCATTCTCCGCCTTCAGCTGCAGATCCAGGAAAAGACCGATCCACTGGTCCCTGGCCTTCTCCTTCATATCCGGAAACATTTTCCCCAGAATATAAGCCAGAGTTTCCTCGGATTGAGCCGGCATATCAATCACCAGAAAACGGGATACCAAAGCCTCATTGAGCTCCTTGGTGCCCGCATAGCCATAATTCATGGTGCCGATAAAGCGGGCCGCCGGATGGAGGTCAATCTTCTCATAGCCCGGCACATCAATGCTCCTCCTGTAATCCAGGGTAGCATGAAGGACGGACACGGCATCATTCTTAGCCATATTGATCTCATCCAGAATACCGAAGCCCCCGTATTGGGCACATTGGTAAATGCTTCCCTTGCGCAGCTCCACCTCATTATTGCGGAAGGTATCCGTTCCGATCAGCTCAGCGCTGCTGGTATTCACGTGAAAGGATACATTATAGATGGGCCTTCCGAAGACATAGGCCAGATTCTCTGCCAGCACATTCTTGCCGGTGGCCTTGGCTCCTGTCAGCAGCAGGTTCTCCCCCTGCAGAAGAGCCGCCAGAGCCATCTCCAGCACCTCCTTGCCATAGAAGGGAATGGCCGGGCGAATCAGACGGCTCCTGACCTCCTCCGCCACGGGATAAGCCTCCAGCTGCTTCTCCACCTCCCGGATCAGCCCTTCCTCCACCTGCTGGTCTCTCAAAAATTCTAATTCTGTTCTCATCTGTCAACCTCTTCTGCTGCATTCCTGTCAGCCACCTGATTATACCATACAAAAAAGACCCGGAAAAGCGAATTTTTCACATTTTACAGCTTGACAAGTACTTGAAAATGAGATAATATATATTTTGCTTGCAAAAGAAGTAAGCAATGTGCGTTTAGCTCAGCTGGATAGAGCGTTTGGCTACGGACCAAAAGGTCGGGGGTTCGAATC
>CAVLCU010000056.1:0-672 GCA_963661545.1 Lachnospiraceae bacterium
GGCCTATACTGGCTTTACTGCCATGGCCCAGGAGGATGGAACCACAAGTTATACCATTCCCGGAGCAGATATTACCGGTGAGATTGTCATTCACAGCAACAAGAAGGCCAGACCGCTGGAGACCTATTCCGTGACCTTCACGGGAAGCGGAGCCGGAGATGCCCTGGGGGAGAACTCTGTCCTGGAGAAATCCCCCTACAGCTTCACTCTGAACAAGGCGGACAATTATGACTATGTCGTCACCGCCAGCATGGGAGGAGAGCCCCTGGCTCTGACGGAGGGGGACAACAACAGCTACAGCATTGCCCAGGTATCCGGGGATCTGGTCATTACCATTGAGAAGACTTATATTCTGAGCCTGGAGGTTGCCATTTCAGAATATGTGCAGATGGATGACAAGACCGTCTTCCTGGTGACGGCGACAGGAATTCCTGAGGCTGACAAAACCTTTGCCTATGGAGAGAATGTCATGTACCGGACCACCGCCTACGGCGAGAATGTCTACAGCTGGCTGACCATCGTGGACAAGGGAGAGACATTGACGGCGGATATGGCCAGGGCGCATATCACCCAGGCCAGTGCCGCTGCCGAGGAAGTGTCCCAGTCCTACGATGTCAATGAGACCGGTCGGGTGGATGTAAACGATGCCCAGCTGACCTATAACATCTATAG
>CAVLCU010000056.1:682-15501 GCA_963661545.1 Lachnospiraceae bacterium
CATCTATAGCGGCCTCTATGGCGATTTTGAGAAGGTATCTGTCCGGAAGTTCCTCCGGGCGGACGTGGACAGGAATAAGATGGTCAATGTAGCAGATGCGGTTGCTATCATCGCAAATAGCTTGTAAGCTTAGAGGACTGCTGACTCAGTCAGCAGCCCCAGAACTTCAAAAGCAGCATGTTTCTCCATAAAGCATGCGGGAATAGAAGGCAGCAGGATATGAGATGTCCTGCTGCTTTCTTTCGCCCAGAGGGTGTTTGGCTCTTGTTTTTTCCTGTATGCGGTGGTAGTATCTGCCTTAGAAAATGAGAAGGGGAGCGATGGAAGATGGAGAGGCATTTGATGACAGAGGGCAGCATAGTCAGGAAGATTTTGCTGTTTGCCCTTCCTCTGATTCTGGGGAACCTGCTGCAGCAGCTCTATAATACGGTAGATTCCATCATTGTAGGCCATTATGTGGGCAGCAATGCCCTGGCTGCGGTGGGGGCAGGAACCCCCCTTATCAATCTCCTGATTTCCTTTGGCCAGGGGGCGGCTACGGGAGCCGGGGTTGTGGTTTCCCAATATATAGGAGCCGGGAACCGAAAAGGGGTGAGGGAGGCGGTCCATACCTCTTTGGCTATAGCGATCCTGCTGGGTCTGCTGTTGAGCCTGGTGGGCATGATTTTCTGTCCCTGGCTGCTGCGCTGGATGAATACTCCTTCCGAGGTTATGGGGGATTCCCTGGAATATCTGCGCATCTATTTTGCCGGTGTATTCTTTAATATCTTCTATAATATGGCTTCCGGCATCGTGAATGCTGCGGGAAATTCCTTACATCCCCTCCTCTATCTGGGGGCGGCTGCCGTGACCAATATTTTCCTGGATCTTTTCCTGATTCGAGGGCTGGGGATGGGGGTGGCCGGGGCGGCCATCGCCACGGATGTCAGCCAGATCCTGTCCAGCCTCCTGATTCTGATCTATCTTTTGCGGGTGCAGGAGGCCTATCAGGTTCGCTTGAGAGAGATCAGGATCCGAAGGAAGATGGCAGGGCGTATCCTTCAGGTAGGTCTGCCGGCCGGGATCCAGAATACGGTTATTTCCTTTTCCAATGTACTGGTGCAATCCAGTGTCAATACCTTCGGAGCTGTGACCATGGCAGGCTTTGGGGTCTATCTGAAGGTGGATGGATTCAATATTTTGCCCGTTCTTAGTCTCAGCCTGGCGGCCACTACCTTTGTGGGACAGAACTATGGCGCCGGACAGAGGGAGCGGGTGAAGAGGGGAATGTGGGTTACCATAGTGATGAGCGTCATCTATACGGTGGTTTTAGGCCTGGTTCTGCTGCGGTTTGCGGATCCGGTGATTGGCCTCTTTACCGGGGATAGGGAGGTGGTGGCCGCCGGGAAGGTGGTTTTACACTACTTTTGTCCCTTCTATTTCCTGCTGGGGCTGCTGTATTCCCTGGCCGGAACGGTGCGAGGTACCGGCAAGACGGTTCCCCCCATGGTCATCCTGCTGGTGGCCATGTGCCTCTTCCGCATTTTCTGGATCCAGACCCTGGTTCCCCGCCTGGGGGATGTCAGGGGGGTCTATCTGCTCTATCCCATCTCCTGGTCCATTGGCCTGGCTCTCATGGCCCTTTATACCTGGAGGGGCAAATGGCTGCCCCGGGATCCGGACACAAAAAGATGATACTTCACGATTTGTTTACATTTAAATGTCGCTTACGGCTTGCAAGGAAGAGGGAAGTGTGTTAGTATGTAGAAAGATTGAAAAAAGTATTTCATAATTATTACAGATGACAGGTTAGATGTGACAAAAGATATAGGAGAATGATAGATGAAGGGAAAGAAAGTTCTCGCATTGGGATTAGCTGTTTTGATGACAAGCTCGCAGATGCTGGCGGTTCATGCAGACGAGATACAGGATGTGCAGAAGAAGCAGCAGACGACAGAGAGTGCACTGAATCAGATCAACGCATCCATTAATACCCTGGAGAATCAGAAGGAACAGGTGACCGGGGAGATTGATACGCTGGACGGACAGCTGGTTGTCACCATTGCTTCTGTGAATTCCCTGACGGATCAAATCAGTGAGAAGGAGACTCAGCTGGCGGAGACAGCAGAGAATCTGCAGGTGGCAGAGGCGGATAAGCAAGAGCAGTATGAGGCCATGAAGAAGCGGATCCAATACCTCTATGAGAAGGGGGGCAATGCCGGGTGGGCCACCATCCTGCTGGAGGAGAAGAATATTACAGAGCTTCTGAATCAGGCGGAATATACCCAGAAGATGTATGAATATGACAGGAATTGTCTGGAGAAGTATGCGGAGGTGGTGACCCAGGTCAGCAACCTTCAGACCCAGCTCCAGGATGAGAAGTCCGAGATGGAGTCCATGAAGTCCGAGCAGGAAGCCCAGAAGGTTTCCCTGGAAGGACTGCTGGAGGAGAAGAAAGCAACCTCAGCAGATTATGATGCCCAGCTTGTGGTGGTGAATGCCAAGGCTAGCGAGTATCAGAAGCTGATTGAGCAATACAATCAGGAGATCCAGCGCCTGGTGGCTGAGCAGGAGAAGCAGCGTCAGGAAGCCGAAGCGGCAGCAGCGGCAGCGGCGGCAGCCGAGGCAGAGAAGCAGCAGCAGGCAGCGGCAGCGGCGGCAGCAGCTGAGACGGCCAGACAGCAGGCAGCAGCGGCAGCAGCTGAGGCAGCCAGACAGCAGGCGGAAGCCAACAGCAGCAACAATGGAAGCAGTGGCAATAGCGGAAACAGCGGCAATAGCGGCAATACGGATAATGGCGGTTCCAGCTCCGATTCCGGGAACAGCGGCGGCGGTTCCAGCACCAATACCGGAAGTGCAACCGGACAGGCTATTGTGGATTATGCCCTGCAATTCGTTGGCAATCCCTATGTCTGGGGTGGCAACAGTCTGACCAACGGAACCGATTGTTCCGGCTTTATCCATCTGATCTATGCGCATTTTGGCTATAGTGTATCCAGATCCTCCTATGCTTTGAGAGGGGATGGCTATGCAGTCTCTTATGCAGAGGCACAGCCCGGAGATATCATCTGCTATGATGGTCATGTGGCTCTCTATATGGGCAATGGAATGATTGTTCATGCCAGCGATGAGAGATCCGGCATCAAGATCAGCTACGATGCAGCTTATAGAACTATCCTTACCGTCAGAAGAATTGTCTGACAGGAAGCTGGTGGTAAGCAGGAAGCGTGGAATAGGGAAGGCTTCGTGAACCCTTGAGCCAATAGAAGAGATTCGGGCCCTGTGCGAGAGCGTACAGGGCTCCTTTGTCGGAAGGAGTAACCGGCTATCCTGACGCCTCAGGCGATGAGATAGAATACTTACAAGAACAAGGAGGCTTCAAGAATGAAGAACAGGAAGAAAGGTTTGCTCTCCTGGCTGCTGATGGCATTGATGATACTGGGAATGGTACCGGCCAGTGCCTTTGCTGCAGAGGGTGAGGGCGCAGGACAGAATGCAGCGGCTGTTGTGAATGAGACAGAGACCCAGGAGGAGACAGTTCCCTCGGCGACGGTCTATTTCTCCATTTCCCATGACGATGAGTTTGTGGTAGGGAGGGGCAGCGGTACGGTCATGGCCTTGCAGAAGGTGAAGGTTCCCTACTTTGATCTGGCTTTGTATGGACTGTCAGACTTTTACTTTAGCTCAGAGGAATACGGAGATGACGGCGACGGCAAGCCCGGCAGCGACCTGGATTCCGGAACGGCAGAGGCCGCTTATGGGAAGATTACCATGCTGCACCTCTTTCTCTATGCCACGGAGGTCTATTATTGCGGGATTTCCCCCTCAGAGGCCGGACAGGGTTATCTCTATAAAGAGAATTTGATGGGAACAGATACCTTCAACTGCAGTGGGTCGGTAGGTTCCATGTTTTTCTATAATTTCTGGGGCATGGATCTGAACCTGAACTATTATCTCAACCATCAATATCCCCTGGCTTCCGCCGGGTGGGGATCTACCGCAGACCAGATTCTTCTGAAGGACGGGGATGTGGTGACTCTGGGTCACTTCTCCAGCTGGAGCTTTTTCAATGATCCCACCAGTGTATTCAACTACATTCAGGTAGGCAATGACAATGTTGCCACCACAGTGACGCAGGGTGAGACGCTGGATCTGTCCCTTATGCGGGCAGGTGCAGACTTCAGCGGCAATTATGATACCGCCCATACCCCGGTAACCTCCCAGCCGATGGTTTATTATGCTCCGGCGGATGACGTGGCCAGCGGAAATGTTACCACCTGGACGGCTCTTGGTCAGGCAGATGCGGAGGGAAAGCTGAGCATGGATACATCCAAGCTGGCCTGCGGAGAGTATGTTTTTGCCCTGGCCGGTCAGTATGGCTCGGTTGTAACAGATGACATCTGTTCCACCCCGGGAGCCATCCGGGTAACGGTAGCCGAGAAATCTCAGGTTCTTTTGGGAGATTTGAATGGTGATGGTCAGATTACCAATGCGGACGTGGCTCTCTTGCTAAGCAGCATCACCTCCGGAGAAGAGGTCAGCCTGGAGCTGGGAGATCTGAATGGTGACGGTCAGGTGACCAATGCGGATGTTGCCCAACTTCTGGCTCAGGTAACTGCCGGTTGAGACAATGAGAATGGAAGAAAATAGCTAACGGATGAGAAAGAGCCCCGGATTCTGTCGGAATCCGGGGCTCTTTGCGGGGGGTGTCAGCCACCCACAGCTTGTGTCAGCCGCCAGGGATTTTTATAGCATGACTTTGCGGAAGAGATTTTTCAGGTCTTCCACACTGGCATCCTTGGGATTGCCTGGGGCGCAGGCATCGGCATGGGCGGATTCGGCCAGGAAGTCCAGGTCTTCCTCTTTTAGGGCTTCCAGCTTGGTGGGAATTCCCACATCGGTGGATAGGTTTCGTACCGCCTCAACGGCTGCGGTTCGGTATTCTTCCAGGGACATGGCATCAACGTCTTCTACTCCCATGGCCCTGGCAATTTCTTTATATTTCTCACCGGTAGCCTCGGCATTGTATTCCATGACAATGGGAAGCATCATGGCACAGGCTACTCCGTGGGGGGTGTCATAGACGGCTCCCAGGGTATGTGCCATGGAATGGGCGATTCCCAGACCTACGTTGGAGAAGCCCATACCGGCAATATACTGACCCAGGGCCATGCCCTCCCGGCCTTCCTTTTCGTTAGCTACCGCACTGCGGAGGGATTTGGCAATCAGCTCAATGGCCTTCAGGTGGAACATGTCAGTCATTTCCCAGGCGGCCTTGGTGGTATATCCCTCGATGGCATGGGTTAGGGCGTCCATACCGGTGGAGGCGGTTAAGCCCTTGGGCATGGAAGACATCATATCCGGATCGATAACAGCGATGATTGGCATATCATGGGGATCTACGCATACAAACTTTCTCTTCTTTTCCACATCGGTGATGACATAATTGATGGTCACCTCAGCTGCAGTTCCGGCTGTGGTGGGAACAGCAATGATGGGGACACAGGGATTCTTTGTGGGAGCTGTGCCTTCCAGGCTTCTTACATCTTCATATTCCGGGTTGGCGATGATGATGCCGATGGCTTTGGAAGTATCCATAGAAGAACCGCCGCCGATGGCGATGATATAATCGGCCTGTGCCTGCCTGAAGGCCTCCACTCCCTGCTGCACATTCTCAATGGTGGGGTTGGGTTTGATCTCGGAATACAATTCATAAGCCAGACCGGCCTCCTCCAGAAGCTTGGTTACCTTAGCCGTTACCTGGAACTTGATCAGGTCAGGATCCGAACATACCAGAGCCTTCTGGTATCCCCGGATTTTGACCTCGTTTACAATCTCTGCGATGGCACCTGCACCGTGAAAGGATGTCTGATTTAAATTGATTCTGTTCGCCATGTTGTTCCTCCTTCGAAGTGTATGTGATGGGTTATCCTTTACCTCCCTCTTATTTTATCCGCAAAGAAGGGAAAAGAAAAGAGAAATTCCCACTCATTTCTTATAAAAATCCGACAATGCTTCCCGATTCCACCTCCCCAATAGATTCCATTTCGTGGGGGAAAAACAGCCTGCAGCAGGGGAGATGAAAAGTTCCGGAAGGCGTTGAGAAGGGGCAGGGTAGATGGTATAATTACTAAGAAAGCCCCGACAAGCAGCCGGGCTGAGGGCAAGCTTGCTTGCGCCGAAGCACGGATATTTGTCGGGCAAGCCCGTATCCGCAAGTAGGACGATAGTCCGGATTGCGGATACGGGCGGCAGCTGCGAGAGCGCGTAGCGCGGAGCAGCTGGCTTTCATAGGTGGCGGGGGACGGGCGGCGTCAGCCGCCCCGGACGTTGGGTTACCGTGTCAAAAAATCGGACAAGAGGAAGGGAGAGTAATAGGCAGGAACATGGGAACTTATGAGAGTTTTGCCAGGGTCTATGACCTCTTTATGGACAATGTGGATTATGCAGCCTGGGGAGCTTATCTTCATGAGCTGCTGAAGCAATACGGGGTAGAGGAGGGTCTGGTGCTGGAGTTGGGCTGCGGAACCGGAAGTATGACGGAGCAGCTGGCTGCGGCAGGCTATGACATGATTGGACTGGATTCCTCCGAGGACATGCTGGAGATGGCCCAGGAGAAGAAGCTGGAATCCGGTCGAGATATTCTCTATCTGAATCAGGATATGCGGGAATTCGAGCTCTACGGGACGGTGGGAGCCGTGGTTAGTGTCTGCGACAGCCTGAATTATATCCTGGAGGAGGAGGAGCTCCGGCAGGTCTTTCGCCTGGTCAACAATTATCTGGATCCCGGCGGGATCTTTCTCTTTGATCTGAATACGGCAGACAAGTATCGGAGGATTGGGGAGGCTACCATCGCCGAGAATCGAGAGGAAGGAAGCTTCATCTGGGAAAATGTTTACGATGAGGAAGAGAAGCTGAATGAGTACCAGCTGACCATATTTCTCCAGGAAGAGGGGCAAGAGGATTCGCTTTACCGAAAATACCAGGAAATACACCTGCAAAGAGCCTATGGGCCCCAGCAGATTCACAGGCTATTGGAGGAGGCAGGACTGGAATTCCTGGCCGCCTTTGAAGCCTTCACCGGAAGAGAACCGGATGAGAAGAGCGACCGGATCTATTATGTGGCCAGAGAATGTAAAAAAGCTGCAGGGGAGACCGGCAAGAAGGGATTCGAATAAGGGGAAAGGCTGGCGACGCAGCCGCCCGGGGAAAGAATAGTCAGGGAGGAAGTCAGGATGGATTATATTGTGAGGGCAACTGCGGCAGAAGGTCAGATTCGAGCCTTTGGGGCGGTAACCCGCGAATTGACGGAAAAGGCAAGAAGCATACATCACACCAGCCCGGTGGCCACGGCTGCCCTGGGGCGTTTGCTGACGGCAGGCGCTATGATGGGGGTTATGATGAAAGAGGACAGGGATATCCTGACCCTGCAGATGAAGGGAGATGGGCCCCTGGGGGGCATCACGGTGACGGCGGATTCCAAGGGAAGGGTCAAGGGCTTCGTGAACCAGCCGGAGGTCCTGATTCCTGCCAACAGCCAGGGCAAGCTGGATGTGGGGGGCGCTCTGGGGCGGGGCTACCTGACCGTCATCAAGGATCTGGGACTCAAGGAGCCCTATTCCGGCCAGGTGGAGCTGCAGACAGGGGAGATCGGGGAGGACCTGACCTATTATTTTGCTGTCAGCGAGCAGGTACCCTCGGCAGTGGGTCTGGGGGTCTTGATGGAGAAAACCAATCGGGTCAGGCAGGCCGGAGGCTTTATCCTCCAGTTACTGCCGGGCACCTCGGAGGAGACCATCGCCCGGCTGGAGGAGAGGCTGACCCAGGTTCAGTCGGTCACCCAGCTTCTGGATCAGGGCTTGACCCCGGAGGAAATCCTGGGTCAGCTGCTGGAGGGTATGGGACTGGATATTCTGGATAGGGTTCCCGCGGAATTCTATTGCAATTGCAGCCGGGATCGGATGGCCAGGGCCCTGATCAGCATAGGAGCCCGGGAGCTTCAGGAGATGATCCGGGAGGGGGAGCCTGCCGAGCTCAAGTGTCATTTCTGTGGGGGGACCTATCGCTTTTCCCTGGAGGAATTGCAGGAAATGCTGGCGGTGGCAAGATAAAGAGGAGAAGGGACAGGAAGAGATGAAAGAGGGATTTATTAAAGTGGCGGCAGCTACGCCTAAGATTCAGGTGGCGGACTGCCAGGCCAACGTGAGAGCCATCACGAAGGAGATCAAGGCCATGGAGGAGGAGGGAGCGAAAATCATGGTATTGCCGGAATTGTGCATCACCGGCTATACCTGCAGCGACCTTTTCTGGCAGCAGAAGCTCTTGCAGGACGCCCGGGAGGGCCTGCGGCAGCTGGAGGAGGTCTCCCGGGATATGGATGCCTTGATTTTTCTGGGTTTGCCCCTGGAAAAGGGAGGCAAGCTCTATAATGTGGCAGCAGCCCTTCACAGGGGTCATCTGCTGGGTCTGACCCCCAAGAAATATCTGCCCAATTATAATGAATTTTACGAAGCCCGTCATTTCACCCCCGGAGAGGAGAAGGTGGACTGGGTGGATTGGGAGGGAGAAGAGGTGCCCTTTGGCATGAATCTGCTCTATGTCTGCCCGGACATGCCCCATTTGACGGTGGCAGCGGAGATCTGCGAGGATCTGTGGGCTCCGGCTCCCCCCAGCGTTCGGCATGCCTTGGCAGGAGCCAGCCTGATCGTGAATCTGTCCGCCAGTGATGAGATGACAGGAAAGGATCTCTATCGGAGAAGTCTGGTCAGTGCCCAGTCGGCCCGACTGATCTGCGGCTATATCTATGCCAGTGCCGGGGAGGGGGAATCCTCCACGGATCTGGTCTTCGGAGGCCACAATCTGATTGGGGAAAATGGGACGATCTTGCGGGAATCCCGCCGATTTGTGAATGAGCGCATCTACGGTGAGGTGGACCTGGATCGGCTGGCGGGAGAGCGGAGGCGGATGACCACCTATCCGTCTGCCCGTCAGGAGGATTATGTGAAGGTTCCCTTCCGCCTGACCCTGGAGCAAACCCATTTGACCCGGTATTTTGATCCCCGCCCCTTTGTCCCCTCCGACAAGCTTCACCGGGAAAAAAGATGTGACGAGATTCTGAATATACAGGCCATGGGGCTGAAGAAGCGCCTGGAACATACCCATTGTCAAAATGCGGTGATAGGTATATCCGGCGGATTGGACTCTACCTTGGCTCTCCTGGTGACGACTCGAGCCTTTGATGCCTTGCAGATTCCCAGGGACAAGATCACTGCTGTGACCATGCCCTGCTTTGGCACTACGGACAGAACCTATTCCAATGCCTGCCGCCTGACCCGCTGTCTGGGAGCAGAGCTGAAGGAGGTGGATATTCGGGAGGCGGTGGAGCTGCATTTTCGGGATATCGGCCATGACGGAGCTGTCCATGATGTGACCTATGAGAATTCTCAGGCGCGGGAGAGAACCCAGATTCTGATGGATCTGGCCAATCAGACCGGTGGTCTGGTGATAGGAACCGGGGATCTGTCAGAGCTGGCTCTGGGCTGGGCTACCTACAATGGGGATCACATGTCCATGTATGCGGTCAATTGCTCGGTGCCTAAGACCCTGGTGCGGCATTTGGTGCGCTATTATGCGGACACCTGCCAGGATTTGGAGCTGACGGAGGTTTTGCTGGATGTGCTGGATACCCCGGTCAGTCCGGAGCTGCTGCCCCCGGAGGAGGGGGTCATCGCTCAGAAGACCGAGGAACTGGTGGGACCCTATGAACTGCATGATTTCTTCCTCTATTACATGCTGCGCTTTGGCTATGAGCCTGCTAAGATCTACCGACTTGCCAGGCTGGCTTTTCAGGGGGAATACGAGGATGGGGTGATTTTGAAGTGGCTGAAGAGCTTCTATCGAAGATTTTTTGCCCAGCAGTTCAAGCGTTCCTGCCTGCCGGACGGTCCCAAGGTGGGATCCGTGGCTGTCTCTCCCAGGGGAGATCTGCGGATGCCCAGCGACGGCTGCGCCCGCAGCTGGCTGGAACAGGTGGAAGGGCTGGAACAGAGGGGCTTGGAGGGGTCAATGGGAATGCTTTAAGCGTTCCCAGGCTTCCGGATCCCGATCCAGAAGGGCGGAGAGGAAGCGGGCGGCGCCAGGCCCCTGCTGCTGATAGGATTGTACCAGGGTCAGGCGGGCTTCCTTGGACAGGTGGTCAGCCATCCGCTCGAAGGCCAGAAGAATGTCGGTAAAGACACAGCCCTCTGATACAGCGCATAAGCCCTGCCGCAGTCGATTCAGATGCTCCTCCCGATAATGTGCGCAGTCCCGGACGATGGAGCGTTCCAGGGAAACAATCTGAAAGGCCAACTTGGAATCCTCCGTATTGAAGCAATCCTCAGCCAGGGCCAGAGCCTGGGACATCTGCCCATTCAGCTCCTCAAGGGCGCGCCGGGCATCCTCCGAGAGGTTGCTGCCCCCTTCCCGGAGGCGCTTGTAGGAAAAGACAATCCGATAGAGATGGTCGCTGATATTTTCATAGTTGGAGATCACATGGAGGAGCTTGGACAACTCCTGACTCTCCGGAATGGTCAGACTCTTGGTGGCCAGCCGGGCCAGATAGGATTCGATCTCATCCTGGTACCAGTCTACCTTCTCCTCTGCCTTGCGAATGGCTGTGGCGGCCTTGTCATCCCAGTGGTCCAGCAGGTCTGTGGTCAGGGCAAAGGCCTGGTTGCAGGTCTGAATACCTTCCAGGGTTCGCTGGCGGCATTGAGCCAGAGCCAGACTGGGGGTGGACAGGAGGCGGATATCCAGCAGGGCCTCCTCCTGCTCCTGACTCTCCCGAAGGGTAAGCCGGGCCAACTTCTCCAGCAGTTTGGAGCAGGGAAGAAGCAGGATGGCACAGGCCAGCTTATAGCCGGAATGGGTGATGGCGATGGTTACCGGTGTCGCTTCCTGGGCAAGGAAGGGAAGAAGGCCGGCCGACCGCAGGATCATGTAGAGGGGCATGGCAATCAGGGCCCCGATGACGTTGATGTAGACATCTACGAGGGCTGTTCGCTTGGCATTCTTGGAGGTTCCCATGGCAGAGATCAGGACCGGCACCACCTGTCCGATATTGATACCCAGGATCAGGGGAATGACACTTTCAAAGGTGATGCCTCCGGCCAGCGCCAAAGCCTGAACCACGCCCACCGAGGCAGAGGAGCTTTGCATGATGCCGGCCATGAGAATACCGACAACCAGACCCAGGAAGGGATTGGTCAGGAGCTCAAAGAGGTGCATGAACTCTGGCATCTCACTGAGACCGGACATGGAGCTGGACATGGCCAGCATACCATACATGAGGATGGCAAAGCCCAGAAGAATAGCCCCTACGTCCTTCTTGCGCTCCTTGGACTGAAAGCGGTATAAAAGAATGCCGATAAAGGCCAGGATGCAGGTAAAGGAGGCCGGCTTCAGCAGACGCAGCAGAAAGCTGGCGCCGTCAATGCTGGTAAGGCTGATAAGCCAGGCCGTGACGGTGGTCCCCAGGTTGGAACCGATCATCAAAGGAATGGCCTGGCTGAGGGTCATCATGCAGGAATTCACGAAGCTGACAGCCATGACATTGGTAGCTGTGGAGGATTGGATGACCATGGTCACCAGCAGACCTACCATAAAGCCCCGAAGGGGATTGGCTGTCATCCGGGTCAGAAAATTCTTCATCTGATTCCCGGCACATTTCTTCAAACCCTCTCCCATGTAGGTCATTCCGAACAAAAAGAGGGCGATGCCCCCCAGACAAGATAATACATTAAAAAAATCCATGCGGACCTCCCAATAGGCGTTAATTAACATGAATTTTACCATTATTTTACAAAAGTGTCCATATGTAAAAAAAGAGTAACCGTAGGGGAAAGGAGTTTGTTATGAGTGTCAATTATCATGCGGCTCAGAGCCGGGGCCTTTTGCTGGATCACAGCGATGCGGGAGCAGAACAGTGGTATCAGAAGTTTCGCGGATATGATCCCTCCAGGATAGCCGCCTTGTTGGGCCTGTCCTTTGATGATAAATATCTCTATGTGGATTATTATCAGAGACGGTATCGGCTGAGCCTGGCTTTCGGAACTTTGGAGAAAGAGGAGCAGGAGAAATGCCAGGAGGAAGGGAAGAAAGAGACAGAAGAAGAGAAAGAGACGAAAGAAGGGTGGAGCCGGAAGATCTACTTCAATGAAGCCATGGCCATCTATCATCTCCTGCTCTATGTCAGGGAGGATGCCAGGGTCAGCGGAACCTGGGTGGCCAGTGATTCGGTGGACGGGGTGGTTTCCAGGGGAAGAATGCCGGATCCCTTGCTGGCCCCTTTTGCGGCAGAATATTCCGGCAGGATGGAAGACTTAAAAGAGGCCTGCCTGCGCTGCGGCGGCAGGCCTTTGGACAAGGGAGATGTGGGCTTTGAGTTCGAGGCCTTTCCCAGTGTCCACCTGCAGCTGGTCTTCTATGATGCCGATGAAGATTTCCCGGCTCAGGCCAGCATCCTGGTGGATGAGCATATCACCGATTATCTGCACTATGAGACCATAGGCTGCCTGATCTGCGACCTGCTGGATCGGATTCGGACAAAGGAACAGGGTCAGTGTATCCATCGGCAGGGATGCCCTTGAGCAGCTGGTCCAGGATATGCATCATGATATACCAGAGGGTTTCATAGTGCAGATAGCGGAGGGTCTGCTGATCCCACAGGAAGCGCAGGCTGGCAGGCTCCTCCTCATCTGCGTCCCAGAACTGGAACCAGACCGGAAAGAAGTCGAAAACGGGCAGCAGGAAGCTCACATCCCCCGTCCGCATGGGGCTTCCTCCCAGGGACCTACAGGCTTGCGCCAGCTCCCGGGTCTTGCCGGTAAAGGCTGCCCTGTAGGGATCCAGCAGGGAGCTATTGCTGTGACCGGTTCCGATGAAGCCTCCCAGGCGACTGAGGGATTCCCAGCTTCCGCTGAGGACGGGACGTCCCTGCCCCTTGCAAAGCATATCAAAGATGGATAAGACCTCGTGAAATCCGGCCTTCCTGCCGCTGCCGGGGAGATGTATCTCCCCTGTGGCACGGCGAATGGCATATTCCTGGCAGACAAAGGTAACATAGATGAATTCTTCGTCGCTGCGCAGACCGAAATCCCCCAGGATGGCAGCCTGGTCAAAGGTCAGAAAAAGCTGCTGAGCCTGACGGGCTTGCCTGTCATAATTGGATGGAGCTGGGCAGACGCTTCCGGGTTGGCGCCGGAGCCTTACGGAATTCTTGCGGTATATGGCCAGAAGACCCTTTAACAGGAGATCCTCCTCCCGTAGGATCTCCCTTTTGCAATAGGGAATGATGCGGCCGGACCAGCCGCCGGTAGCCACTCTGGTGGTTTTTTGCCCTAATTCGGCCTCTATCCGGTCTATGATGCCGTCCAGGGCAGCGGCGTTGCCGTAGAGAATCCCGCTTTTCATGGAATCTATGGTATTTCTTCCGATGACCTGTCTGGGGGCATCGACGCTGATGTCACTCAGCAGGGAGGTCCTGGCCGTCAGGGCATCCAGAGATACCCGGATACCAGGCAGGATCAGCCCTCCGATGAATTGCCCCTGGGCATTGATGACAGAAATAGTTGTGGCGGTTCCCAGGTCAATGAGGATGAGGGGAGGGGGGTAGGAAGCCAGAGCTCCCACCGCATCCGCCACCCGATCCCGCCCCACCTGACCGGGCTGGTCCGTCAGGATAGGCAGGCCGGTTTTGAGTCCGGGCTCCAGGATCAGGGGCTCTTTTTTTATTACCATTTTTACCGCCTGTCTGCTGCTGTCGGTGATTTGGGGCACCACGGAGGAGATGATGGAACCCTCTATCTCCTCCGGCTGCACCTGATGGAGAGCCAGCACCGTTTTCAGATCCAGGGCATACTCCGCCTCCGTTTTGTCCCGATTGGTGGACAGGCGGTCTATAAAATAAGTCCTTTGCTCATCCAGGCAGCCTATCACAATATTGGTATTTCCTATGTCAATCGCTAAAATCATCTGTTTCTCTCCCCTTTGAGGGTCTTTAACAGCACTGCGCCTTTCCGGAGGAGGGAATCAGATGAGCCTTGGATAGGGCCAGCCCCACGGCACCGGTGATGATCGTAGAGGAAATCATCTCACAGATAGCATTGACCCCTACCATCATGCAGCAGCCGATGATGATATTCCTTCCCCCCATCAATCCCTGCACATATTCGGTATGGCCAAAGAGACCCACCAGGGCAGTCATGAAGAAGAGGGTATTCAAAAAAGCAGAGAAGAAACCGGTTACCGCACAGGCCAGGTAAGAATTGGTTCTCTTGCGCATAAAGCGGTAGATATATCCCAGGCAAATGCCATCCAGCAGACGAGGCAGAAAACGCTGCAGGAAGGCCAGGGCCGGATGAATGCCAAATAAGACCACGCCCATGGCGCTACTTCCCCCGATGCCGATGCATTGTCCGAAGCTGGTCAGGCCAAAGACAGCGCCTGCCACTGCACCTCCCACCGGTCCCAGAACCACTGCGCTGATGGCCAGGGGAATGACATTGAAGGAAATGGCCAGGGGGCCGATGTTCAGATAGCCCAGGGGGGTGTAGGCCATCAGCAGCAGAACTGCTACCATAAGCCCCAGCAAGGCCATCTGGCTGGTCGACAGGTTTCTCTTGGTGCCGCATGTTGCATTTTGTTTCATCTTGTCCTCCTTGTTGCTGTTCCGTCCCAAAGCTCCTGAACTTTCCCGGATACAGCACGGTGTGATGGGTGAATAGGTCTCCTGGCTTTCCTACGTGGTGGGAGTGCGTAGCACGGAACAATCCGTGTAACCAAAGGTTTGGGTGTTTTGA
>CAVLCU010000057.1:0-15448 GCA_963661545.1 Lachnospiraceae bacterium
GTCTACGCTCCGCTTCGGTCGGTGCTAAACGTGTGCCACTGGCACACAGCACCCTTCCTCAATTCGGGTTTTCGCGGGGCTTTCGCCCCACTTCACCCCTGGTTTCCCGGCTCTTTCGATCCTCTCGCAGCAGATCCACCAGCATACTCACACAGAGGAGAATGAGGAGGATCACATAGGGGAAGGCAATGACAATGGCCAGCACTTGAATCGTCCTGACATTGCCGGACAAGGTCAAGGCGAAGGCAATAACCGCCATGAGGATGCCCCAAAAGAGCAACTTCCTCTTGGGGGGAACAAGGCTGCCCTGATCGGTCAGAGAAGCCAGCATAAAGGTGGCGGAATTGATCGAGGTAATGATGAACATCATGACCAAAACCATGGACACCAGACACAGGATCACCCCCAGGGGATAGGTCTGCAGGATGGCAAATAGGGTCGTCTCCTGATTGCCGATCATGCTGACCAAGGCTTCCCGGCTATAGGAGGAAGCTGCATGGAAGGACATGCCGCCAAAGATGGAAAACCAGACAAAGCAAAAGGCTGAGGGAAGGACAATAACGCCCAGCACATATTCCCGTATGGTTCTTCCTCGGGAAATTCTTCCCACAAAGGTGCCTGCAAAGGGTGCCCAGGATACCCACCAGGCCCAATAGAAGATCCTCCAGCCCAGAAACCAGGCCCTGTCGTTATTGACTGTCATGGCCACACTGTCCGGCAGAAAATTCACCAGATATTCCTTCATTCCCACCAGGAAGCTGTTTAGGATATCCCTCTTGGGGCCAATCAGAAAGCATACGATCATCAGTATCACACAGGTATACATGTTGATCTGAGCCATGATATTGATACCCTTAGACAGGCCGGCTACTGCAGTCCCTATATAGGCAAATGCCATGACCGCAATGAGTATCAGCCAAGTCACAGCGTAGTTGCGGATGCCAAAGAGCATCTGCAGGCCGGCCCCCACCTGGAGTACCGTCATGGCAAAGGAAGTGGGCACCGCTATGGCAGTAATCACTGTGGTAAGAATGTTACAAATGTGTCCGGCTCTTCCTTTGGCAGCCTTTTCCCCCAGCAGAGGCTGAAACATATGGCTGACCAGGCCTATCTCCCCCTTGCGAAACTGGAAATAGGCAAAGCTCAAACCCATGGTAGCAAAAATAGCCCAGGGGATAAAACCCCAGTGGGTAAAGGTAGACCGCATGGAAAAGGCAAGGGCTTCCTGGGACATAGATGGGATATCCCCGGCCGGCGCCACGTAATGGGACAAGGGCTCACAGACTCCCCAGAAGACCAGACCGGCTCCCATACTGGCGGTAAAAAGCATGGAAAACCAGGCCAAATTCCCGTACTCCGCTTTCTCATCCTCCCTGCCCAGGCGGATCCTTCCAAACTTGCTCAGGGCCAGTCCCAGGGGAAAGGCCAGGAATAAGAAAACGCCTAAAATATAGAGCCAATCGAAATGACCTTCCACCCCGGACAAGAGGTGGTTCACAATCCTGTTAAAAGACGCATTGCCAAACACTCCCCAGAAAGCGATGATGACCGAGACCACCGCCGACCAGAAAAACACAGGGTTCTTTCTTAATTGGTTAAATTTCATAATGTTTCCTCCGCTCTACTACACATTTTATAAATTTCATTATATACCAACAGCTCCAAAAGGTAAAGTTTATGCACATTGTATATTTCTTTCCTTCCCTTTTGTCGATCTGCAGTCACTGTGACAAGAGCGAGGATTCAAAAAAAAAGATCCGGAACTGAATGATTCCGAATCCCTTTTCTTGTTATACCTTTTCTCAAAGCTTACCAGGTTTTTCTTCCGGTCTTATCCGGTATTCCCAATTCCGTCCGATACTTATTCACAGTACGGCGGGCAAGGCTGATCTGCTGGTCTGCCAACAGCCTTTGGATCTCGCTGTCACTGAGGGGCTTCTGCTTATCTTCCTCCTCCACCAGTCTTTGGATCCTCTCCTTTACCTCCTCCGGCGTCAAAGCTTGTGCACCGCCGGGCTGGGAATCCTGTCCCTGTGAGATATTCTGATTGTCCTGCTTCCGACTGGCTGTCGCTGTCCCCGTCAGGAAATACTTTAAGGGGAAGACCCCCCTGCTGCACTGAAGATATTTCCCCTTCATAGCCCTGCTGACAGTGGATTCGTGCAAATGCAGATCCTCTGCCAGATCCGTCAGACGCAGAGGCTGGCGGTGGGGACTTTCTCCGGAGAAAAAGGCTGCCTGATGATTCACAATGGCGCCTGCCACCCGGTAGAGGGTAATCTTCCTGGTCTCTATATCTTGCGCTAATGAAGAGGCCTGAGCCAGCTTCTCCTTCAGATATTGGCGTGCCTGGACATCCTGGGTCTCCAAAGCCATCTGCCGATAGTAGTCACTGATCCGAAAGGAAGCACCGGTTCCTTCCCGAACCAGGATCCGAAATCTCCCCGTATCCCCCTCTTCCTTCATCACATAGATGTCGGGACGGATGTAGGAAGCTGCCTCCCCCTCCCGGAAGCTGCTTCCCGGCTTGGGATGGAGACTGCGAATCTGACGACAGGCCGCCTGCACCTGCTCCAAGGAGATATGCAAGGCTTTGGCAATCTCCGGCAGCCGATTCCTGGCAATCCTGGCCAGGTAGGACTCCACCAAGGTCTCAGCCAATTCCGTATCCTCCTGCCGGGCCCGAAGCTGCAGCAGAAGGCATTCCTGCAGATTCTCTGCCCCTACCCCCGCAGGCTCCATAGCCTGGATGACCTTCAGCATCTCTGCTACCTTGGCTTCCGATACATGGAGAATGGCAGCTGCCGTCTGGATACCGTCTGTAAAATAGCCTCTGTGATCCAGAGATTCCGCCAGATATTCCAGAATTCTCCTCTCCTGGGAATGGTAGACCCCCGGCGGAACCTGCTGACGCAGATATTCTGCCAGGGTCATGCCCTTCTCCTGCTTCCTGTCCCAGAGCTCTCCCTGGCTGCCTGCTGCCCTGCGTTCCTCCTGGTAGTAGGACCGATTCTGGTAATCCGTCTCCTCCAGCCAGTCTATCCTCCTCTGCCAATCCGTCTGCTGGGGAAGCTCCGATGGGGAAGGCTCCTCCATCTCTATGACCGGATTCTCCAAAGCCAGATTCTGCAGATATTGCTCCAGCTCCATCGTAGTCATCTGCAGAATGGATGCCGTCTGCACCATCTGCTGTGTCACCCTTTGTTTTTGCAAAAGCTCATTCTGTAACATATCTCATCCATCCCACATGCTTTCCGGGTCAAAAGCCCGGAGGTACCGCACCCTTCCGCTGCCGGTGCGCCCATATCTCTTCTTAGAGACTATTATAAAGCATTGGGGATGGGGATGCAATCCTTATCCATCCCTGGGAAGCCACGGTTCTTCCCCGGTAAGGGGCTGGCCTGGCCCCGGGGCAGCTGTCTATAACTGCATTCTCAGGCGAATTCCCTTGGCATAATAATATTCCTCCATGGACCAGCGGCCGCCGTCCTTGCCTACACCACTCTCCTTGATTCCCCCATGGGGCATATGAACCCCATCACAGCCGCCATTGACGCTTATGGTTCCGAAACGCAAGGCTCTGGCATACTGGGTGATTTCATCAGCCTTGTGGCTCCATACATAGGCCGTAAGCCCATATTCCGTATCGTTGGCAATGTCGATGGCTTCCTCCATGGTCCGGTAGGTCATGATGGCACAGATGGGACCGAAGATTTCCTCCCGGAAGATACGCATATCCCGGGTCACATCCGTGATAAAGGTGGGCAGGAAATAAAAGCCTTTTTTCTTGTCTGCCGGACGGCTGCCTCCCAGGATCACCTTTCCCCCTTTTTTCAGGGCATCCGCTACCAATGCTTCCATTCTTTCCACGGAGGCTTCCGTAATCATGGGTCCCATATTACAATCCGGCTCGTCACCGGTGCCGCATCTTACATCCCTTCCCTGATCCAGAACCATGTTCAGGAACTGCTCATAGACCGTCTCATGTACGATCACTCTTTGCACACCGGTGCAATTCTGGCTGGCCACATATCTCTGGGAACCGACACAGCGATCTACGGCCTCCTGCAGACAGGCATGAGGGGTCACGATGAAGGGGGCATTTCCTCCCAATTCCAAGGAAAATCTCTTAATGGAGGTGGCCGAATCCCTGACCAGCTTTCTCCCGGCTTCTGAGGATCCGATCAGGCTGATCAAAGCCGGAATCTTACTTTCTGTCAAAACCTTGCCCAGCTCGGAGGCGGAACCGGCCACAAAATTGATGACACCTGCCGGGAAACCGATTTTTTCCATAATCTCTCCCAGATACAAGGTGGAAAGAGGAGTTTTTGTGGCCGGCTTCAGGACGGCTGTGCATCCGGAGGCCAGGATGGGGCCTATTTTGGCAGATACATTGTGCAAGGGGAAATTCCAGGCCAGGTATCCCACCACGACTCCCAGGGGTTCCCGTACCATCAGATTAAAGCAGCTGCCGCTTTCATCCCGGATAGTTTGGTCATAATATCCCTTGGCTGTCTCCAGACAAAAGCTGAAACAATTGATCAGGTTATGGATCTCATCCTGGGCATCGATGCGCAGCTTTCCGGTTTCCAGCATCAGGAGCCTAATCAAAGCTTCCTGCTCTTCTATAATGGCCTGCTGCAATTTCAGCATCCACTCGCCTCGCTGGTCGACGGATAAACGAGACCAGGCAGGAAAGGCTTTTTCCGCCGCCTCCAAAGCCTCCACCGCCTGACCTGCGCTGGCTGTCTTGAAATAAGCTGCCACCTCATTGTTGCCGGGACAGATGACATCAATCTCCCTGCCCTGACCCTCGACCAACTTTCCATTGATATATTGGCTGAATCTATGTTTTTCCATTCTATTTCTCCTTTGGATAAAGTTTCACTGCCCCCTTGGGACAAAGCTGGGCGCACAGGCCGCAGCCGTCGCATTTGGCCGGATCTGCCTGCATTCTTCCATTTACCTGGGAAATGGCATCATAGAAGCAGGTTTTTACACACTTTTCGCAGTTGACACATAAGTCCGGATCCATCTGGGCCACATGGGGGGGCTGCTGCAGGACACTGTCATAATCCCCAATCAAGGGCAGGGCTATGCCTCGCATACTTTCCAGAGTCTTGTAACCCTTGGCATCCATGAATTCCGATATGTTCTGATTCCACTGATCCAGCACCTCATAGCCCTGCCACATTACGGCAGAAACTACCTGGACACAGGAGGCACCCAGCATAATATATTCCACCACATCCTGCCAGCAATTGATGCCGCCCACCGCTACAATGGGAATATCGCAGGCCTGGGCACATTCAATCACCTTGGCCTGGATCAAGGGCTTGATCGCTGCGCCGGAATAACCCCCCAAGGTTCCCAGAAACGGTTTGCCGGTCTGGATATCCACCCCTGCAAATCCGCTCATGGAATTACACAAAACCACCCCGTCCGCACCACAGGCCTGGGCTGCCTTCACCGGATCGGCAAGGGTAGACAGGGTACTGGGGAACTTCACCAGCAAGGGCAGCTTGCTGGCCCTACGGGCTGCGCTGACCTGTTCCACTGTCAAAGCCACCACGTTCCAGTCCCGCATGCTGACATGCATGGGACAGGAATTGTTCAGCTCAATGGCATCCACCAGGCCGGTGGCCTCCACATCCCGGATCAGCTTGGCAGTCAGAGTCGGATCCTGAGCCGCCAGAGTACTGGCTATGATCGTAGCTCCGTTTTTCTTGGCCTCCACCAGTTCCTGGCTGATCCACTGCTCCTCCTTAAAGGTGCTAAAGATCTCAATATTCACCATGCCCACCGGCTTGCTGCCGGACTTTACAAGGTGAAATCGGCCATCCTGAGGATGTCTGTAATTGTCCTCTCCGGCCGGGCACAGAGTCTTCAATACTGCAGCTCCCGCCCCTTTTTGACAGGCCTTGCTGCTGTGGGCGCCGTTCCATGTGGGCGTTGCGGAACCCACCACCAGCGGATTATTTAAATGAAGACTTCCTATGTTGACTTCTAAATTACCCATATCTAAACCTCCAAATTTCGAAATGACCGATTCCCCCTATGCAGCTTTGGTTCTTCCTGCCATCGACCGAAAGACCAGAAGGCTTCCCAGCAAGGCCAGAACCACAGCTGCTGTCAGCATCACACTGACGCCGGCATACTGGCAGATGAAACCCCCGACACAGAAGGCAATCAGAGAACCTGCCGTCAATGTTGCTGCCAAATAGGTCTGCCCCCTCACTGCATCCTCTGCTTCCATCACTGACCCTATATATTCCACAGAGCCCACCTGGTATGCGGCAAATCCACCCATCTGGAAAATCTGTGCCACATAAACCCCCAGGGCATTCGGTGCTATTAGGGTAAGGACTGCCTTGATCACAAAACAGATACAGGAGATCCCAAGCCACTTGGCACAGGGAGCTTTTTTCAAGAGAAAAGCAAAGCCAAACATAGCCGGAAGCTCCATAAGGCCGGAAATGGCAATGGCAATTCCCTGCTGCCCGGCTCCTCCTCCCTTGGCTGACATAATCTGCTGCATAAAGGTACTGACAAAGCTATGATTGGTATATAAGAGAATACTTCCCATAAGAAAAACTATCAGATAAGGATACTTTTTAAAAAATCCTCTCCCCACCTCTTCCCTATCCTTTTCCGGATCAAAAGAATCCCTATCGGTCTCCTGCCTGGATCCCTTGTCTGAGGTAGAGGCAAAACATACCGCGGCCAGGCATAAAACTCCTCCCACCAGCAGAGTCAGCACCGGAATAGCCACAATTCCTGTCTTTCCGATGAGTTGACCTGCCAGGAAGCTGATCAGACTATAAGCCAGGGAACCCAGGCCTCTGGCTATGGGATAATTGACCGATTGCCCCTTCTGTTCCCTTTCTGTGGCAAGGGCATTGGCCAGGGAGGGGATGGTCTGCACCACCACACAAGCGACGCATATTCCGACTGCCCCCCACATCAGATTGACCTTTTGAAGCATCAAAAGGCCTGCCGCCAATAAGAAAAGACCCTGCAAGACCAGCATCAAGGCCGTGTTCAAGGCCTTACATCTGTGCATAAACTCTGCCAACAGCAACTGAACCAGGACAGAGACCCCCGTTCCTGTCCCCAGGACGATGCTGACATGGCTGTCAGCAAAGTCCATGGATTTCATAAAGTTACTGCAATAACAGAGAATTAAGCCGAATCCGCCCCAGACCATGATCTGGATCACCGCATACCAGAACTTTGAGGCTCTTCCATCTTCTTCCTTCATCTGTTCTCTTCTCCTGTTAAAAGACCTCCAGATACAGCTTTCGAATGATTTCCTTGGGAATAGGAGTCGGATTGGGTTGGGGCCTTCTGGGATTGGTGAGATTGTTGTGATCCAGATAAGCTCTTTCTACCAGATCATCCATGTGATCCATGGTAACGCCGCACTCTGACAAATGGGTAGGAATTCCCACATCCTCCGACAGCCTTTTCACCAACTCTACTGCCTTTTCCGCGGCCTCCCGCAGGGATAAGCCATGAATGTCTGCCCCCATAGCCTCTGCAATGTCTGCAAAAGCCTCCATATTGGCCGGAATATTCCATTTCATCACCGGTCCCAGCATCATAGCATTGGCCAGGCCATGGGGCATATTGCATACGGAACTCAGCTGATGCGCCAGACCATGTACACTGCCCAGGAAATTGTTGTTAAAGGCCATAGCGCCGCAGGCAGAACCTACCAGCACATCCTGACGAGCCTTGATATCATCTCCCTGAAGCACCGCTTTTCTCAGAGACCGGCTGATACACCGGATTCCCTGGATGGCAAAGCCCCGTCCCGGCTCAAAATCCACGCTGGATACATAGGCTTCGATGCAATGGGTCAAGGCATCCATACCGGTATATGCGGTCAGACTTGCCGGCAAGGTCACCGTCACCTCCGGATCCAATATGCTCACATCCGGAACCATGGCCGGTGCCATCAGACAAATCTTCAGCATGCGGGCTGTGTCTGTGATCACAGAGCAGGAGGATACCTCTGAGCCGGTTCCTGCCGTGGTAGCAATACAGATACAGGGAAGCAGCTGATTCTTGATTTTCTCTACCCCGCCGGAGAGATCATCATATTCTGTCACCTTTCCCCCGTGATTGTATACCACATTGGCTGCCTTACCGGTATCAATGGCAGATCCGCCTCCATAACAGACCATAATCTCCGGTTTCGTCTGCCTCATATGATCCACTGCCCGATGAACGGTAAGATCGGTGGGATTGGCCTCCAGATCGCAATAAACATCCACCTCATATCCCCCATCCTCCAGGGCTTTGACGATTTCCCTGGTTTTAGGGAGATTCACAATGCCCTGATCCGTGAAGAAAATGATCTTCTGGCCTGCAAAAGCCTTACATTCCTCTGCCAGCGTCAGTGCTGCTCCCGCCCCCAATACCACTTTCTTTGGCCAATATGCATGCTTACTGATACTCATAGCAAAAATCCTCCTTTAATTATCATTCTATTTAGAGTTAACCTCCAAAATACCTTCTGTTTTACTGGCTTGTCCGGACAAAAAGAACTGATGAAGGTATCTTATCACATTTCTGGTCTTTGTATCATATACGAAGGAGCCAAAAGAAAATGGCGGCGATTTGTTTACACTACACAAATCGCCGCCATACCCGGCCCCTCAGCGAGCTTCCTCCAGGGTTTGACTCATTTCATATGTCTGTATTTCATACATAGACGCAGGTTCATACATACATCGGGATCCATAATGTCCTTGCCCAGAAGTTGATTAATCCTCAAGAGCCGGTATTTTACCGAGTTCTTATGGAGGAAGAGATTCTCTGAGGTCTTCCGCAGGTTGCAGACATTATTGTAATAATCCTCCAGGGTATTCAAAAGCTCTTCCCCGTGCTCTGCTTCCAGGATGGGGCTTAGCTGCTCCTGGCAGAATTCCTCCATGGCTTTGGAATCCTTCCATTCTGCCAGAAGGCGGTAGACTCCCAGCTCCGACAGGCTGACCGGATTCTTCTTCTGGCCCAGCCGAAGACTGATTTTCAGAGCCTCCCGTGCCTGATCTACTGCATGGGCTACCGCTTCCACCCCCTGTCGGCAGGGGGATATCCCGATAACCGGAAAAAGCCCTCTTCTTTTGAAATCTCCCAGAAGCTCTGTCAGCAGCTCCCTTCCAACCTCTTCCGCCTGGGGCTTTTGGGGAAAGCTAAGAAGACCTACCATCAGCTCCTGCACCTCCGTCATCAGGACGCCGGCCTGCCGGCGCTGAACCCTGCGCATAAGGGCTGCACTGATTTCCCTATATTTGCATCGGATGCTTCCATAGTCTCCAGGGGCAGAATCGTCTGCGGCCAGGGTCAGGGCAAAGGCAATATAGGGCTCCTGAGGCTGAAAATCCGCCCTCTCACACCTCCTCTCCAAGGTGAGGGGTTCCCCGTAATCTCCCTCAATCAGGGTCTTCAAAAGGTCGCTTCCCTCTTGCCTTTTCTGATCCAGATAGGCCTGCTCATCCTGCATCTCTGCGGCAAGCAAGACCCCTGTATATTCCATCAGACCTTTCTGTCCTTCTGAGGGAAAGTCCCCCTCCCGTCTGGCCGCCAGATATCCCACAATCTGCCCCTCCAGGGTCACCGGTTCCAGCTCGTGATCCTCCTGCCAGTGGATCAGGGACTGCTGAAACCCAGCCTCCCCCCTCTCCTCTGACTGCATTCCACCGGGATCAAAGGAAGTCACCAGATCCCCGCCGTCCGAGAGAAAGAGAAGGCAGTGATCCAGCTTTTCCGCCAAAAGGCCGCATATTTTTTGAAATTGCTGGGAAATCACAAATTGCCCGCCCCCGGTGGAATAAACCCTTGGTTTTGATTCCAAGCCTGCCAATTTGGAGCCCATAAGCAGGGCACCAATGGCATCTATGCAGTCGTTAAAAGGCATGGTCTCCGGCACCTGCAGCAGGGGAAAGCCTATTTGCTGCGCATACTGAATCATTTCCCGGGGTACCCTGGCCATATAAGGACCCGGTTTTAAGACCAGGGCGGAAATATCATGGCTTTTCAAGGTGGCCAGAAGTGCCAGCCCCTTTTGCCCATCTCCGGAGAAAGCAAAGCCTGAGGAAAAAAGGATTTCACCGCCCCGCATCCACCGGACAGTATCCGGAACCTCTACAATATTCACATTACGGATCTCCCGATCCAAATTGTCCCCTCCTGCCAGGACCACTGCCTCCCTTAAGGGAGTCACATGCATGGCTTCCTGTATGGTCAATTTCATTGCACCCATCCTTTCCGGAAATCCCTCTTCCTTGTGAGCCCGATTCTTCCGGCCCTCCCATCCATTGTAGCATGAAACCAATTTTATATCCATTTCTTTTGTCACAAGGACATAATGAAGCCCGGAAAAGGCAATGCTATAATAATCTTACTTTGAAAACCCCGGATTGTTGATACCGGCGGCAGCTGCGGGAGCACGTCCGTGCGAAGCAGCTGGCTTTCATAGATGATGGGGGCGGCGTCAGCCGCCAAGGAGGTTCATAACATGTACAGAAAAAAAGTAGATGATTGGCTGTCCGGCCACCAGGAGGAACAGGTGGATTTTCTCCGGAAGATCATTCAGATTCCCAGTGTAACGGGAAAGGAAAAAGCGGTTCAGGATTTTATCTGTTCTTACCTGCAGGATATGGGGCTGGAGGTGGATTATTTTATTCCTTCCTTGGAGGAGCTCCGCCAGCATCCCGCCTTTGTAGAGCCTGCGGAGGATTATACCGACAGACCCAATGTGGTAGCCAGGTGGAAGGGGGCCGGTGGCGGCCCATCCCTGCTCTTCAACGGCCACATCGATGTGGTGCCGGAGGGACCCCAGGAAAGCTGGGTGCAGCCCTGCTGGTCTGCCCAGATCGTCGATGGCAAAATGTACGGCCGGGGCAGCTCAGATATGAAATCCGGCATTGCAGCCATGACCATGGCCATCCAGGCGATTAAAGATAGCGGCATAAAGCTCAAGGGAGATATCCTTTCCGAATACGTCATGGACGAGGAGTTAACCGGCAATGGAACCCTGGCCTGTGTCATGAAGGGCTACAAGGCAGATGCGGGCATCTGCTGTGAGACTTCCAGTATGGGAATTAATCCCGGCTCCATTGGGCGGATCTGGTGGAAAATTACGGTCAAGGGTAAGGCCGCCGGAATCCAGAAGCGATTTGAGGGAGTCAATGCCATTGACCTGGGCTATATTGTCAAGCAGGCCGTGGATGCTTATGAAAAGCTGCGGGTTGACACCGTCTCCGACCCCCTCTACCCGGATATCCTGTCCTCTATCCCCTGTATGGTGGGGCAATTCCAGTGCGGAACCTATGCCAGTGCTTTCCCGGATACCTGCGTCCTGACCGGATCCATGGCAACCGTTCCCTCCGAAGACAATCAGGTGGTCATGCAGGATTTTCTCCGCTTTGTCCAGACCTATGCCGGCCAGCACAGCGACTGGCTCAAGGAGCATCCCCCGGTCATCCGCTTTCAGGGCTATTATGCGGATCCCTGCGCCATCCCCCTGGACAGTCCCATCGTATCTGCCTTAAGCGATGCCTATACAGAGGTTATGGGAAGGGCGCCCCAGCTGGCAGGACGGCAGGGTGCCGCTGATATTCGCCACCTGGTTAAGTATGGGGAGACTCCTACCGTCATCTTCGGACCCGGACTGACGGAGCAAATGCATGCCAACAGCGAATATGTCCGCATAGAGGATTATCTGAATGCAGTCAAAATATTGGCCCATACCATTCTGGACTGGTGCCAGGTGGAGGAGGATTCCAAAGGATGAGAGAAGAAATAGGATATGTATCGAATCCAAAGAAAGGCTCTGACTACAAAAAAGCCAGTCCATTCGGACGCAGGACTGCCCATACGACCCTGCGTTATCACCGCTCCTTTCCCTCTTATCAAGCCACTCCCCTGGCCAATCTGAAGGATACAGCCAGGCTTCTGGGACTCAAGGGACTCTATGTCAAGGATGAAAGCTACCGTTTTGGACTCAATGCCTTCAAAAGCCTGGGAGGAAGCTTCTGCATCGGCCAATATATTGCCCGACGCCTGGGAAAAGAGATGGAAGAGATGGATTACCAGACCCTGACCAGCCCGGAAACCAGGCAAGCCCTGGGGGAGCTTACCTTTGTCACGGCAACCGACGGCAACCATGGGCGGGGCATCGCCTGGACGGCCCACATGCTGGGACAAAAGGCGGTGGTCTATATGCCTAAGGGAAGCGTACATGAGAGGCTGGAAAGAATTCAAGCCCTGGGGGCTCAGGCGGAGATTACAGACCTGACCTATGATGAAGCCGTACAATTTGCCGCAAACTGTCAGGAGAAGCAGGGTTGGATTCTTGTACAGGATACCGCCTGGGAAGGCTATGAGGAAATTCCCCGCTGGATCATGCAAGGCTATACTACCATGGCTTTGGAAGCCCTGAACCAGCTGGGAGAGGGGGTAAAACCCACCCATATTTTCCTCCAGGCCGGCGTCGGCGCCATGGCCGGGGCTTTGGCCGGCTTTTTCGCCGATTATTACCAGGAGGCCAAACCCATCCTGACCATTGTGGAGCCCAACCGGGCAGATTGCATTTTTCGAACTGCCCAGGCACAGGATAGCCACCTTCATAGCATCCCGGGGGATCTGAATACCATCATGGCAGGCCTGGCCTGCGGCACTCCCTGCACCATTGGCTGGGAGCAATTGGAGGAATTCGCAGACCATTTCCTGTCTCTTCCGGATGAAATCGCTGCCAAAGGCATGCGGGTTCTGGGCAATCCTGCCGGAGGGGATCCAAAAGTCATCTCCGGCGAAAGCGGTGCCGTCACCACCGGTCTGGTGGCAGAGATCATGCAAAATCCCCGGCTGGCAGATCTGCGGCAGCGCCTGCACCTGGATGCGGATTCCAGGGTTCTGTGCTTCTCTACGGAAGGCGACACCGATGGTGACAATTATAGAAAAATCGTATGGGACGGAAGGTATCCCCTGCAAGGATAGACAAAAGCAGCCGGTCAAAGACCGGCTGCCCCTCCACCCCCAAGGAAAGAAAGGAGATTAACCATGAAAGAAATCAAATGCAGCAAAGCTCCGGCAGCCATTGGCCCCTATGCCCAGGCAATTGAGACAGCCCGTCCCCTCATCTTTGTATCCGGACAGCTTCCCATCGATCCCACAACAGGAGCCTTTCCGGGAGATACCATTGAGCAGCAAACAGAGCAATCCATCAAAAATATAGAAGCCATTCTGAAAGAGGCCGGCTCCTCCCTGGCGCAGGTGGCAAAAACCACCGTCCTCCTGCAGGATATCTCGGATTTTGCTGCCATGAACCAGGTCTATGCCAAATACTTTCAGGGAGTTTGTCCTGCCAGAGCCGCTTTTCAGGTAGCCGCCCTCCCCAAGGGGGCTTTAGTGGAGATTGAGGCCATTGCCGAGAAATGATGGGGCAGATTCTCAATCCAGGCGGGCAGATCCCGCAGGTTGAGCAGGACATCATCTGCCCCTGCCTGGAGCAAAATCTTTCTTCCCTGATCCAAGGCCACCTGTCTCTCCACCAGGGTGAGAGCCTCGTATTCTTCCTGGGTCATGCCTAGGACGCTGCTGCCCTCCAGCACACCCAGGGAAATGACGCCTGCCTGCTTGCCTTCCCGGATATCTGAGGCGGTATCTCCCACCTTGATCACTTCTTCCACCGAGGCAAGGCGAAAATGCCGCATATTTTCATAAATCATGTAAGGATAGGGCCGTCCCAGACCCCCTACCCCATCTGGAGAGTACCAGACATCCGGGGCATAGCCCTCTTGGGCTGCCCGTCGGGTCACCACCTCCATCATGGCATCGGTATATCCGGTGGTGGAACCAATCTGCAGTCCCATTTCCCTCAGGCGGCCTACCCCTTCCAGCGTATCCGGCTTGGGAGAGGCATACTCCTCCAGGCTCTCCATCAAAGTCCCTTCGAAAATCTCATAAACCGCCTGGACACTGCTCTCATCCGGCTCCCGCCCCTGCTGCTTGATCCATTGGTCTCTCAAAGAGGGCATCTGCAGCATGGTGCGGATATGATCTCTCTTCAGCAAGCCCATAGGCTTGCGAATCTCCTCCTCCGTGGCCTCCACTCCCCAGGCACGAAAAGCCCGGTCAAAGGCCTTCACCGGAGCAAAGCAGCCATAATCCACAGTGGTTCCTGCCCAATCTAAAATCACCAGCTTGGTTCTCATGCCCTTGCCTCCTGCAGAAAGTCTGCCATAATGTCTGTCAGCTTCTCCATGTCCCTGGGATAGATCTCTCCGATATTACCTACCCGGAAGGTTTCTGCTTCCATTACCTTACCCGGATAGAGGACATATCCCCGCTTCTTGATATATTCATACATTTGCTGAAAGGTGAAATGACTGTCTTGGGGATAATAGAAGGTGGTAATGATTGGCCCTTGCACCTCTTCCTTCAGGTAGGGCCGGAAACCCAGCTTACCCAGGCCTTCCACCAGCAGTTTCTGGTTCTTCCGGTAACGGGCATGACGGGCAGGGATCCCTCCCTCTGCCTCCAGTTCCTCCATGGCCTTGGCAAAGGCCAGAACCACATGGGTAGGAGAGGTAAAACGCCACTTACCGCCCCCCTGTTCCATACCTTTCCATTGGTCATAGAGATCCAAGGACAGGGAACGGGCCTTGCCTGCGCTGGCTACCAGCTTCTTCTTCCTGGCCAGGATAAAGGAGAAACCCGGCACCCCCTGGATACACTTATTGGCACTGGAAACCAGGAAATCAATATTCCAGTCCTTCAGGGGTATATCCACACCCCCAAAGCTGGACATGGCATCCACAAGAAAGGTTCTGCCTGCTTCCTTCACCACCTGACCCACAGCTGCAATATCATTTAAAATGCCACTGGTGGTCTCGCTGTGAACCATAGATACATGGGTCAGGGCAGGATCCTGCGCCAGAAGCCGGGCAATGGTCTCCGGATCCGGGCACCTGTCATTGCGCTGCTCATAGAGGGTATAGGAAATGCCCCCATGCCGGCAGATATCAGCCATCCGCTTCCCGTAAGCCCCATTGGCTGCGATCAGCACCTTGTCCGTCCTTCCCGTCACGCTGGTCAAAACCGACTCCACCCCAAAGGTTCCGCTGCCCTGCATCAAAACTGCCGTATACTCCGGCTCCTCCACATGACCCAGTCTCAAAAGTCCCGACCGGATCCTCTGGGTAATCTGCTTATAATCCTCATCCCAGGTACAATGATCCACCAGCATCTCTTCCTTGACGGAATCCGTAGTAGTCAAAGGTCCCGGCGTCAATAATTTATAAGGATGTCTCCTATCCATATCCCACACTCTCCTCTTCGCTTATCTCACCATCCCCCCTGCCCACTAACCACTGCCCACTAGCCACTAACCACTAACCACTAACCACTGCCCACTGTCCTCATGGCTTAGCTGCCT
>CAVLCU010000058.1:0-15268 GCA_963661545.1 Lachnospiraceae bacterium
AATCAGCAATTTAATCATGATGGCCGGTCATATCACAACACATGCAAGACAGTTGTTCATGGGATCAGGATTTTCGTTATTCCAAAAGCCTGCCCTCCCTTGAGATGGTAGCGACCTGCCACGGGATGAACTTGCCACTCGCTTGAAGAGCCGTCTCTGCCGCTCTTTGCAGCCCGCCGCAGCAGGGAACCTCCATACGTACAATGGTCACGCTCTTGATATCGTTGTCACGGATAATTGCCGTCAGCTTCTCGCTGTAATCTACCGCATCCAGCTTGGGACAGCCGATGATCGTAATCTTGCCCTTCATGAAATCCTCATGCATGTTGGCATAGGCATATGCAGTGCAATCTGCTGCAATCAGCAGTTTTGCCCCGTCAAAGAAGGGAGCCTGCGTCGGAACCAGTTTAATCTGGCAGGGCCACTGGCCGAGCCGAGAGACAGGCTTGCCGGTCTGAACCGGAGAGCCATCCATTTTCTTTTTCTCCTTTGCTTCCTGTACCGCTTTCTCGTCATATTCGGGAGCCTCGCGCTCCTCAAAGGTAATGGCTCCTGTCGGACATCCCGGCAGGCAGTCGCCGAAGCCATCGCAGAAATTCTCCCTAACCAGTTTGGCCTTGCCGGCTACGATGTCGATAGCCCCCTCATGGCAGGCGCTGGCACACAGCCCACACCCGTTGCATTTTTCTTCGTCTATATGAATAATCTTTCTAAGCATTGCGCTGTCCTCCTCACTTTTTCTGTTTCAAATATACATCAAACATTTTTCTAATGCTGTATCCATAGATACACAATCAGAAAAAAATGCTGTATAATAGATGCACCAGTATATCGAAGGGAGAATCGTTATGGACTATTCTGTGCTTGAGAAAAGCGATTTATTTTCCGGTATATCCGCTGCGGATCTGCGGGTAGTATTGGAGGAGATCCCCCATCACATCCAGTGTTACGATAGAGGCGAAACCATTTTTCATCTGTGGGAGGAGGCCACCCGGATCGGTATTATTCTTGAGGGCAGGGTTGAGGCGCAAAAACTATTTCCCAACGGAAGTCAGATCAATGTATCTGTCCGTATGTCTGGGGAAACGATTGGCCTGGCAGCGGTTTTTTCAAAAAATCGGAAATACCCCTGCGACATGGTGGCGTTAGTACCTGCTACTGTGATGATGGTCCGAAAAGAGGATTTGATCCGTATGATGCAGAAGAATGTCCGCATCCTGGAAAATCTTATCACAGAGATTGCAGCAGCGACTTATATGCTGCAGCAGAAGCTGGAACTTCTGTCCTACAATGGGATCGCACAGAAGGCTGCCTTTTGGCTTTTGATGCAGGCTCGGCAAACGGGAAAAGATACCGTAAAGATTCCCGATTCCGTATCAAAGTGGTCAATGATGATGAATGTCTCTCGACCCTCCCTTCACAGGGAACTGAAAAAGCTGCAAAGCCAGGGAATCCTCCGATATGATTCGTCAGGAGTGAAGATTTTGAATACCCAGGCGCTGTATGATGTTTTAGGTCAATCAAGAGAGATCTGACAAGGGCACAATCCGTGTAACCACAGGTTTGGGTGTTTTGACAGCCAAACCAATTTTATGGTTTTGTGAAAAGTGATTGAAGAAAAGGGAAAATTCTGTTACAATTAGTATAAAATTGCCGAATACGGTACACAGGAAAAGGAGTAGTGACAAATGCTGGACCAGTCTTACTACCGGAAAGCGGATGAAATCATTGAGCGCTATGGAAGAACATCAGCGTCCTTGATTCCCATTATGCAGGATATTCAGGAGGAATATCGTTACCTGCCGGGGGAATTGCTTTCTTACGTTGCGGAGGAAATCGGAGTTACAGAGGCTAAGGCTTACAGTGTTGCAACCTTTTATGAGAATTTTTCCTTTGAGGCGAAGGGAAAATACATCATCAAGGTCTGTGACGGAACTGCCTGCCATGTGCGCAAATCCATGCCGGTGTTGGAGGCACTGTATAAGAAGCTGGGATTGAGTAAGAAGAAACATACCACAGACGATATGTTATTTACCATTGAGACAGTTTCCTGTCTGGGCGCCTGTGGCCTTGCACCTACTATGATGGTAAATGAAGAGGTTCATCCAAGAATGACCCCGGAGAAGGCGGAGGAATTAATCGACCGATTAAGAGGAGGTGACAAGGAATGATCCAAACCAGAGAAGATTTGTCTGCCCTCCGGGAGGCCTCCCGGGAGAAGCTGCAGGCCTATGATTGTCGTATCCTTGTCTGCTCGGGTACCGGATGTATTGCCACCGGCTCAGAGAAGATCTATGAGAGATTTCGGGAGATTTGCCAGGATACCCCGGGGGTAGTTCTGGAATTTGCCCCCCATGATCAGGGGCAGACCGGTGGCCCGGAGGAAGAGTCGCCGCAGGCAGAAGAGCCAAAGGAGTCTGGGCAGGCAACCGGGGAGGAAGAAGCCGGCCTGCAAGAGGAGAAGAAGAATCCCTTGCTGGGGGTGAAGAAGACCGGCTGCCAGGGAATCTGTGAGCTGGGACCCCTGGTTCGGATTCAGAAGGGTGACCGTGTCATCCAGTATACCAAGGTTCAGGCAGGGGACTGCCAGGAGATTTTTGAGGAAAGTGTCATAGGGGATCAGGTGGTGGATCGCCTTCTCTATAGTCAGAAGGGCCGAGTGTATGAGAAGCCGGAGGAGATTCCCTTTATTGCCAAGCAGACCCGTCTTGTCCTGGAGAACTGCGGACGCTTTGATGCGGAGTCTTTGGAGGAATATGTGGCCAGTGGCGGCTTGCAGGCCTTGGAGAAGGCTCTCTATGAGATGACTCCGGAGGAGATCATTGATACAGTTGACCAATCCGGATTGCGGGGTCGAGGGGGCGGCGGTTTCCCGGCAGGCCGGAAGTGGAAGCAGGTAGCCCGTCAAAAGGAGAAGCAGAGATACCTGGTCTGCAACGGGGACGAGGGAGACCCGGGAGCCTTCATGGATGGTTCTGTCATGGAGGGAGATCCCTATCGGCTGATCGAGGGGATGATGCTGGCTGCCTATGCCGTGAAGGCGGAGAATGGCTACATTTATGTACGTGCCGAGTATCCCATGTCTGTCAAACGTCTTCGCCATGCCATTGAGGAATTGGAAAAGGCAGGACTTCTGGGGGATCATATCCTGGGAACGGACTTTTGTTTTCATATGCATATCAACCGGGGGGCAGGAGCCTTTGTCTGCGGAGAGGGATCTGCTTTGACCGCCTCCATTGAGGGCAATCGGGGTATGCCCCGGGTAAAGCCCCCTCGAACGGTAGAAAAGGGTCTGTGGGCCAAGCCTACGGTCTTGAATAACGTGGAGACCTTTGCCAATGTTCCCAAAATCCTGCTCAATGGCGCAGACTGGTATCGGTCCATCGGCACGGTAGGCAGTCCGGGAACCAAGACCTTCTCCCTCACCGGTGCGATTGAGAATACGGGTCTGATCGAAGTTCCCATGGGCACGACTCTGCGGGAGATTATTTTCGACATCGGCGGCGGTGTAAAGGATGGCAGTCAGTTCAAGGCGGTTCAGATCGGCGGCCCCTCCGGCGGCTGTTTGACAGAAGAGCATCTGGATGTGCCCCTGGATTTTGATTCGGTGAAGAAATATGGCGCTATCGTGGGCTCCGGTGGTCTGGTGGTCATGGATGAGCATACCTGTATGGTGGAGGTTGCCCGTTTCTTCATGAGCTTCACCCAGCGGGAATCCTGCGGCAAATGTGTTCCCTGCCGGGAGGGTACGAAGCGGATGCTGGAGATCCTGGAGAGGATCGTGGCTGGTAAGGGGCAGATGGAGGATCTGGAACGGCTGCAGGAGCTGGCCGAGATGGTCAAGAGCATGGCTCTGTGCGGTTTGGGCAAGAGTGCCCCTCTCCCGGTTCTGTCTACCCTGAAGCTCTTCCGGCATGAATATGAAGAGCACATCAGGGATCACAAGTGCCGGGCAAAGGTCTGCGATGCCATGAAGCAATATAAGATTCATCCGGATCTGTGTCGTGGTTGTTCCAAGTGTGCCAAGAATTGCCCGGTTCAGGCGATTACGGGCGAGCTGAAGAAATGTTATCACATTGATCCCAATATTTGTATTCATTGCGGCGCTTGCAAAGAGAACTGTGCATTTGATGCGATCTATATTGCGGATTAAGGGAGGTGACATTATGGGAACAATGACAATTGACGGCAGAAAAGTGGAATTTACCGAGGAAAAGAATGTATTGTCAGTCATTCGCAAGGCCGGTATCAACATTCCCACCCTGTGTTACCATTCGGAGGTGTCCACCTTTGGCGCCTGTCGGCTGTGCACGGTGGAGGATGAGAAGGGTCATACCTTTGCCTCCTGTTCCGAAGAACCCAGAGATGGCATGGTGGTCTATACCAATACCGGCAAATTAAAGAAATACAGAAAGCTTATCGTGGAGCTGCTCCTGGCAGCCCATTGCAGGGATTGTACCACCTGTGTCAAGAGCGGTGAATGCGACCTGCAGCAGTTGGCCCATCGACTGGGTATCCTGGATATCCGGTTTCAGAATACCAGGGAACATAAGGAATTGGATGTCAGTTCACCGGCTATTATTCGAGATCCCAATAAGTGTATTCTCTGTGGGGATTGTGTCCGCGCCTGTGAAGAATTACAGGGGATTGGGGCTTTGGGCTTTGCCTTCCGGGGAACGGATGCCATGGTGATGCCGGCCTTTGATAAGAAGCTGTCCCAGACGGATTGTGTGGGATGCGGACAGTGCCGGGTATACTGTCCCACAGGCGCTATCAGTATCCATTCCAATATCGATCAGGTTTGGGATGCTCTGGCAGATCCGGAGGTTCGGGTCATTGCCCAGGTAGCTCCGGCGGTTCGGGTTGCCATCGGGGATTCCTTTGGCCTTCCCAAAGGGAAGAGTGTTATGGGGAAAACCGTCAATGTTCTCCACCGGATGGGCTTTGATGAGGTCTATGACACGGCATTTTCCGCTGACCTTACGGTCATGGAGGAGTCGGCGGAGCTCCTGAATCGCCTGGAGACCGGCAGGAAGCTGCCCATCCTGACCTCCTGCTGTCCGGCCTGGGTGAAGTTTGTATGTGACCATTATCCGGAATATAAGGAGAATCTGTCCACCTGCAGATCCCCCCAGGGGATGTTGTCAGCCATTACCAAGGAATGGTACAGGGATCCCAAACGATCCCAGGGAAAACGAACCGTCATGGTGTCCATTATGCCCTGCACGGCCAAGAAAATGGAGGCAAAACGCCCCAACAGCTTTACCCGGGGAGAGCAGGATACGGATTATGTCATTACTACCACGGAGCTGATCCGTATGATCAAGAATTCCGGAATTGATTTTGCCTCTCTGGAGCCGGAAGCCAGTGACGTACCCTTTGGTTTGGGATCCGGCGGCGGCATTCTCTTCGGCGTGACGGGAGGCGTGACGGAAGCGGTTCTTCGACGCCTGATTCCGGAGCACAATAAGGCAGCCTTGGAGGCCGTTGCCCAATGTGGAGTGCGCGGGGAGGAGCAGATTAAAGAATTTACCATTCCCTATGAGGGTCAGGAACTCAGGATATGCGTCTGCAGCGGACTTGCCAAGGCCAGGGAAGTGATGGAAAGGGTCAAAAGCGGACAAGCCCAGTATCACCTGATCGAGGTAATGGCTTGCCGCCGGGGCTGTGTCATGGGCGGCGGACAGCCTCCCAGAGCCGGCGTCCATACCAAAGAAGCCCGTATGGAGGGAATCTACCGGGCGGACAGCGTAGCTGTCATCAAGAAACCCGATGAGAATCCCATGATGCAGTCCCTCTATGACGGATTCTTGAAGGGAAAGACCCATGAGCTTTTACACAACAGCAGATATTAAAGCGCAGGAGAGCAAAAAGAGGCGGCAGATGACAGTCTGCTGCTTCTTTTTTTTGCTGATCTGCACTGACCCTGCCAAAAGGGAAATGTACTAAATTTTGTACAAGAAAGAAACTACATTAGAGGCTGGAATAGTCATATTGCCTATGGTATAATGAACAGGTAGAGTAGAGAAGGGTTGAACACTGCCTCGGCATCCTCTGGAAAGAGCCGAAGAAGTCTGACAGCCTGATATTCATAAATCCTAGAAAGGAGAATATTGGTGAACTATACCAAGTATGCAGCTAAGGGAGCTGACGAGCTGGAAGCCTTGTTGGCTGACAAGGATCACCTGTTCGTCATTTCCTGCAACAAGTGTTTCAAGGAAATTGAAACAGGGCAAGAGCCGGAATGCAGTGAGTTTATAGCATTTGCTGCTGCCCGGGGCAAGACTGTAACAGGCAGCGCCATGGTTGATTTTCTCTGCAATCAGATCCAGACGGAGAAGAAATTAAGAGACATGATTCCGGAAGAAACCGAGAATATCATTGTCCTTTCCTGCGGTCTTGGCGTGCAGACCATAGCCGACATGGCAGACAAGCCGGTATTTACGGCAGCGGATTCTCTGAATTATATCGGTCATCATGGCATGGCCTTGACTCAGAAGACCTGCGGAACCTGTGCCCAGTGCTTTCTGAACCTGACCGGAGGTATCTGTCCCATTGTGGATTGCTCCAAGAGTCTGATCAACGGCCAATGCGGAGGCGCTAAGAATGGCAAGTGTGAGATTGATCCCAAGAAAGATTGTGCCTGGGAGAAGATTTACCGGCGCCTGGAGAAGCAGGGTCGGCTGGAGGAGTTCCTGGCTCAGCCGGTTCAGGTGGGGGATTATTCCAAGGGCAATTTCAAAAGAATCAACGATTCTGTGAAGGCAGTCCGGGACAAGAGACTGGATGGCTATTATGGAGGAATTCATCCTTCCGAGCGCAAGGAATATACGGAGCATATGCCTTTGCAGAAGTTCCCGGAGCCGGAGCTTGTGGTCATTCCGACCTCTATGCATGCGGGGGCGCCTGCGGCTCCCCTGGTTCAGGTGGGAGATCCGGTCAAGGTAGGCCAGAAGATTGCGGAGGCTCCTTCCTTTATCAGTGCCAATGTGCATTCCAGCGTCAGCGGTACTGTCATCGCTGTGGAACCCAGGGTACATCCCAATAAGGGACCGGGGGTTCTGTCCATTGTAATTCGGTCGGATGGAAAGAATACCCTGGATGAGTCTGTTCATCCCTTCCCGGATCTGGACAATTTGAGCAAGGAAGAGATTATCGACATCGTTCGGGACAAGGGTATCACCGGCATGGGTGGAGCAGGCTTTCCTACTTATGTCAAGCTGCAGCCCAACAAACCCATAGATGCGGTTCTGTTGAACGGCTGCGAATGTGAGCCGATTCTGACGGCAGACCACCGGGTTCTGCTGGAGTATGCGGAGGATGTGATCTTCGGTCTTCGGGCCATTATGAAGGCAGTGGATGCCCCCAAGGGTATTATTGTTATTGAGGATAACAAGCCGGATGCTCTGGAACTGATGCGGGCTAAAGTGGCAGACTATGACAATATAGAAGTAGCCGGGGTCAGAACCAAGTATCCCCAGGGAGCTGAGAAGATGCTGATCAAGAATGTGATGAAGCGTCAGGTGCCCAGCGGCGGTCTTCCGGCGGATGTGGGCGCCGTGGTCAGCAATGTCAGCAGCGCCAAAGCTATCTCGGATGCCATTCAAAAGGGTCTGCCTCCTGTGGAACGAGCAGTTTCCGTCACCGGGGAGCGAATCAAGAACCCCGGCAATTATATGGTGAAGATAGGCACCAATGTCCAGGATATCATCGACTATTGTGGCGGTATTACGGCTGACCATGTAACAGTTAAGATGGGCGGGCCTATGATGGGAGCGGTTCTGACAGACAGGAATGTTCCCATTATCAAGGGATCCAATGGAATTATTGCCATAGATACAGACCAGACCCAGGAGATGGCCTGTATTCGATGCGGGCGCTGCGTGGATGTCTGTCCCATGGAATTGGCTCCCCTTAATTTTGCAAAATATGTAGAGGAAGGTAACCCCCAGGCACTTCTGGACAACCATATCAAGGACTGCTTCGAGTGTGGCTGCTGTCAATATATCTGTTCCTCCAAGATTCCTCTGGTTACTAAGATCAGAGCCGGCAAAAAAGCGATCATGGAGGTGAAGTAGTATGTTGATAACTCAGATCAAATCCAAGGAAGAGATCCTGTCTGTGGCTCAGGGGAAGATATTCATCATCCATTGTCACGGGTGCCAGGAGGTGGAATTTCCGGAGGCAGAGGCCGGACAGCTGCAGAAGGAATTGTCTGCCGAGGGAAGGGTAACCGGAGTCATGACCACAGACTATATCTGTAATCCGGACAATATGAGGCTGCGTCTTCGAGGGTATCTGGCTCAGATCGAAGAGGCCGACCTGGTGCTGGTATTTTCCTGTGGGGTGGGAGTCCAAACTGTTGCTGACTTTTTGGAGGACAAGAAGGTATGTGCAGGCTGTGATACCCTGCGCCTGCCGGGCTTTCAGGGAGTTACCCCCCTGGAGTATGATTGCCGACAGTGCGGCCAGTGCTATCTGAATCTGACCGGAGGCATCTGCCCCATCACTGCCTGCTCCAAGAGCCTGCTCAACGGGCCTTGCGGCGGCACTAAGAATGGCAAATGCGAGGTGGATCCGGAGATGGATTGCGGATGGGAGAGAATCTATCGTCGGTTGGAACAATTGGGACATTTAGACCTTCTGAAATGCCCGGTTCAGCTGCGCAATTATTCGACGGATGATGTAACCAAAGAATGCAAAGAGTCGTAAGACAGGTAGGAGCGATAGAAAATGAGAATTACAGACTTATTTCAACAGGGCCAATTCGTGATTTCAGCTGAAGTCGGACCGCCCAAGGGGATTCATATAGAGCAGATGGTAGAGGAGGCTAAGGAATATCTGTCCGGGGTTCATGCTGTCAACGTAACAGACAATCAGTCCTCCGTTATGCGGCTGGGCTCTCTGGCCACTTGTAAGGTTTTGCAGGATGCGGGACTCAATGCCATCTTCCAGCTGACTTGCAGGGACAGGAATCGGATTGCCTTGCAGTCGGATCTCTTAAGTGCTGCCATGCTGGGAATTGAAAATGTGCTGGCTCTGACCGGTGACCACACCAAGCTGGGGGATCATCCCCAGGCAAAACCGGTCTTTGATCTGGATTCTGTTTCCCTGCTGCATACCATGGGTCTGCTGGAAAAGGGCAAGGATCTGGGAGGCAATGACCTGGTGGGAGAGCCGCCTAAGTTTGCCAAGGGTGCCGTGGTATCCCCCTGCAGCGATTCGGTGGATGCCCAGCTGGCCAAGATGGAACGCAAGGTGAAGGCCGGTGCGGAGTTCTTCCAGACCCAGGCGGTCTTCGAGCCGGAGCGCTTTATCCGGTTTATGGAGAAGGCAAAGCAGTTCGGCAAGCCGGTGCAGGTTGGCATCATTATTCCCAAGAATGTGGGAATGTGCAAGTTCATGAATAACAATGTAGCCGGTATTCACGTACCGGATCAGATGCTGGAGGAGCTGCGGGCAGATAAGGAGAAGACCAAGGCCGGAATTACCGGCGTGGAGATCGCAGCCCGTATTATTCGTGAATGTAAACCCTATTGCCAGGGCGTGCATATTATGTCCCTGGGCTGGGAATCTAAGATTCCCGGACTTCTGGAATTGGCAGGCATCTGATCAAGATCAGGAATCCGGCGTCGGCCGCCATGGACGTTTACCAATAAAAGTCCCCTGCTCCAGGTTTTATCCTGGGGCAGGGGATTTTTTTTTGGTGCGCCTTCATTCCTTATCCAGATCCAGGAAGGCAGCGAAGCTGCGGAAGAGGGGCGGAAATTCGAAATATTGATCCAGCAGATTAGAGAAGAATCCGATGATGCTTCCGTTGATGAGAGCCATAACAAAGGTTCCCCAGCTGATTCCTACAAACCGGCCGAAGAAGCAGAAGGTTAAGAGAATGCTCAGGGACAGACAGGTCAGGTCAAAGCAGGTCTTGAAGCGGGAAACCTTGATCTGATAGCGGTGAGAAACCGCTTTGACAAAGAAGTCATAAAGCTGGGGATAAAAGTAGGTTTTGAAGAAGAGGGCAATGGAGAAGGCGGTCAGGAGTACTCCCAGGACATATAGGAGAATCCGAAGTCCCAGGGCCATGCTGCCAGGTGGGGTCACGGCAGAGTCGAAGCAGGGAAGTCTCCGCCACAGATCCAGCACAAAGCCATAGAAAAGACAGGTCACAAAGGACATCAGATAGGCAAAACGAAACCTGCGCAGAACCAGGCATAAGAGGATAAATAAGCAGGCCTGCACGATATATTCCGCCTGGCCGAAGGTGATGATGCCCAGTTTCAGGCTCAGCAGATAGGCAGGCGCTACGATCATGGATACTCCAAAGCCCGTGCTTGTCAGTATGGCAACTGAGAGGGAGAGGAGAGCCACAGCGACAAAGTAGATGAGTTCCCCGGGAAGTTTTATCTTTGTATTCTTTCTTTTTGCATTCTTCATGTTGGAAATTCCGCCTTTCTTCCTGTGATATCAGCAGTTAGTATAACGTGTGAGGAAATATTTTTCAAGTGTCACCATAGGTTGGGGCTTTAGAATAGCCAAACTGGGCTTATGATACCAGGAGGAAGGGAATGGGATTGACCCATGACAAATGCAATGGTACAATAGCGGGGAGGAATCGGAAAGGAGTTTTTTCATGGCGGAAGATCAATTTCTCCTTCTTCTTCGCAGCTTTATCCAGGATGAGCCCCCGAAGGAAGCGGCTTCGTGGGAGGTATCTGCCCTGCTGCAATGTGCAGCCCGGCAGAATCTTTTACCCATTTTGGCTTATCAGAATAAACGATGGCACTTGTTCCGGGATCAGGAGGTCAATCGTTGTCTGGACAACCTTCTCCATAGAACTGTTGCGGAAAATGTGAATCGTTATATGGAATTTCAGAAGCTGTCAGAGAATTTCACGGCTCACGGAATTGCTCATATGCCGGTAAAGGGCTATTATCTCCAGCATCTTTATCCCAGCCCGGAGCTGAGAACCTTCGGTGATATCGATCTTTTGATTCATCCCGGCGACCGCAAGAGAAGCCATGGCCTTTTGCAGTCCCTGGGCTATCAGGTCAGGAATGATTGGGAGCCCACCTACTCCTATCAGAGAGGAGTGGAATATTATGAGGTGCATACCAATCTGATGGATGGCAATCTGGATGACCGGTCTGACCTGCAGGCTTATTTCGACAATGCCTGGCGTCATGCCCACCTGGAGGAGGGCTTACGGTATGAGCCGGATCTGGATTTTCATCTGATCTATATTCTTTGCCACCTGGCCAAGCATCTCTATGGTGGCGGTGCGGGAATCCGCATGTACCTGGATATAGCTCTTTTTATCCATCAATATCGACAGGATTTGGACTGGAAGCTGGTAATGGGGGAGATGAAGGAGCTGAGACTGACTGGCTTTTTCTATACCGTACTGCATGCCTGTCAGGCCTGGCTGGGGGTGGAAACGGATTCCCTTGTCCGGGAAGGGGAGGGTGGCCGGATCCTGGCAGCAAGGGATGAGGAAATCCTGGAACGGCTTTTGGGCTATACTTTGGATGCCGATCTGTTTGGCCATCTGCGGGATCATTCCGTGATCCAGCTGCGCAATGTCGGCGGCAGGGAAGTATCCAAGGGTAAGGTGGTTCGGAAAATGATTTTTCCTTCTGTGAAGGAGATCCAGCGCCGTTATACCTTCCTTCAGCATCAGCCCTGGCTTCTTCCCCTGGCCTGGCTGGTGCGTCTTCTGGTCAACAGTGGGCAGATACCCGCTCGCCTGCGAGAGATGAAGCAGGTAAGGAAGACAGAAGCAGAGACGGTAGAGGAATATGATGCATTTATGAGAAAACTTGGTTTATAAAAGCAACAGCGTGATTTAGGAAGGAAGCGAACCTATGACATTAGAGGAGACAGTAGAGAAGATTGCACCCTTAGATGGGGAGGCCATGGAGGCGGCTCGCAGACATTGGGATTCTATCGCAAAGCCCTTGCACAGTCTGGGCAAGCTGGAGGATGCAGTGGTACAGATGGCTGGCATTCAGAAGACAGCCCGGGTTGACATTTCCAGAAAGGCATTACTGGTGCTTTGTGCGGACAATGGGGTGGTAGAGGAGGGGGTCACCCAGACCGGTCAGGAGGTAACCGCTCAGGTGGCGGAGAATTTCCTGGAGGAGAAGGCTTCGGCCGGGATTCTCTGCCGCAAAGCGGGAGCGGATATTTTCCCCATTGACATGGGAATTTATCGGGATACCAATATTCGCAATTGCAAGATTGCCTACGGAACGAAGAATATGGTCAAGGAAGCTGCCATGACCCGGGAAGAGGCGGTAGAGGCCTTGGAAACGGGAATTATGCTGGCTTTGGAGAAGAAGGAGGAGGGGTATCAGATCCTGGCCACCGGTGAGATGGGGATCGGCAATACCACCACCAGCAGCGCCATTGCTTCTGTACTTCTGAACCGTCCGGTGGAGGAGATGACAGGACGGGGAGCAGGCCTGAGCAGGGAAGGGCTGGATCGCAAGATCGGCGCCATTCGCAAGGCCATTGCCTTGCATGAACCCAATCCGGAGGATCCCCTGGATGTATTAGCCAAGGTAGGGGGCTTTGATATTGCCGGCATGGCCGGTGTTTTCCTGGGAGGGGCTGCAGCTGGGCTGCCTGTAGTGATGGACGGATTCATATCCGGCGTAGCGGCGCTGATGGCCATCCGCCTTTGTCCCCAGGCGGCGGATTATATCCTGGCTTCCCATGTATCCAGGGAGCCGGCGGCAGGGCTCCTTCTGCAGGCTCTGGGCAAGGAGGCCTTTCTGACCTGCGATATGTGCCTGGGAGAGGGTACCGGTGCGGTGCTTCTCTTCCCGATTTTGGAAATGGGACTGGAGGTCTATCATAAAATGGCGACCTTTGAGGAAAATGACATTGAGGCCTATGTTCCCCTGCAATGAGGGTGGATGGCAAAGGCAGGCAGGATAGAGAAGGAACCACAGCAGCTGGCAGATGCGTGTTTGAAAGAAGGGAACCGGCAAAGGAAGGAGATCGAAAGAGGATGATGCATGTGATTACCGGGGGATCCGGAAGCGGCAAATCCAGGTATGCAGAGGAGCAGATCCTGGAGCTGGGGGAGAACAGGCGGATCTATGTGGCAACGATGCAGCCCTATGACCAGGAAAGCTATCAGCGGATCGACAGACACCGTCTGATGCGAGCCGAGAAGAAGTTTGAGACTTTGGAGTGCTATACGGGACTTTTCGGGCTGCAGGTGCCAAAGGGCTGCAATATTCTTCTGGAATGCATGTCCAATCTTGTGGCAAATGAGATGTTTCAGCCGGGAGCAGCAGGTCTTCATACCATAAATGCAGTTCTGGACGGGGTGGTCCATCTGCGGGACCAGGCAGCGAATTTGATTATTGTTACCAATGAAATCTTCTCGGACGGGGCTTCCTACAGTGACCAGACTCGAATCTATCAGCAATATCTGGGAGCCATCAATCAGCAGATTGCCCATATGGCGGATCGGGTGACAGAGGTGGTCTATGGGATTCCCATCCCGCTTAAAGACCGGGAGCGGGAGGCTTTGGCATGAAGAGTCTGTGGAACAGTTTGATCGTAGCCTTTTCCATGTATTCCAAGATTCCCATGCCCAGGGCAGACTGGACCAAGGACAATATGAAATATTCCATGTGCTTTTTCCCCTGGGTGGGATTGGCTATCGGAGCCTTGGAGTATGGCTGGTTTACCCTGGCAGTCTGGCTGGGGCTGGGAAAGCTCCTGCGGACGGCGGTTATGGTAGTCTTGCCGGTTCTGGTTACCGGGGGCATCCATCTGGATGGCCTTTTGGATACTGCGGATGCCATGAGCTCCTGGCGGGAGAGGGAGCGAAGGCTGGAGATTCTCAAGGATTCCCATGCGGGAGCCTTTGCAATCATTATAGGAATTTCTTATTTTGTCCTTTGCTTTGGAGCAGCTGGAGAGGTGACCGGGGATACGCTTCCGGTTCTATGTCTGAGCTTTGGTCTGTCCCGCACCTTCTCCGCTCTTTCGGTGGAGAATTTTCCCAATGCCAACCCCAAGGGGACGGCAGCAACCTTTGGCAGTTATTCCATGAAAGGCAAGGTCAATGCCACCATGGCAGTTTATCTGGTACTTTTCTGCGCAGGGAGCCTGTTACTCCATCCCCTGCAGGGAATTCTGCTGATGGCAGCGGCAGCACTGACCTTTGCTTATTATCATTACATGGCACTGAAGTATTTCGGCGGAATCACCGGAGACCTGGCAGGCTTCTATGTCAGCCTGGCAGAGCTGATGATGCTGCTGACAGTCACTGTTGGATACAGAGTTGCGGAGATGATCGGATGAAACTTGTAATTGGCGGAGCATTTCAGGGAAAGTATTATTATGCAAAAAGAACCTTCGATATTCAGGATGGCTGGGTGGACGGCAGCACCTGTGGCTGGGACAACATCTTCCAGGCCCGGGGAATCCGTCATTTCCACGACTATATCCGGCGCAGACTGGAGGCAGGTATGGATCTGGAGGATCTTCCCCGGGAGCTGCTGGAGAGGAATCCCCAGGTTTGTATTCTCACCAATGAGATAGGATATGGAGTTGTTCCGGTGGAGGCCTTCGACCGCAAGTATCGGGAAATGGTAGGGAGGGTCTGTGAGCAGCTGGCTGCCCGCTCAGAGGAGGTGCATCGGGTGGTTTGCGGAATAGGGATGGTGATTAAGCATGCTTAAGGTGGTGATGATCCGCCATGGCAAGACCTATGGCAATGGTCTGGGCCGTTATATCGGCAGGACAGATGAACCTCTGCTGCCGGAGGAGGAGAAGGCCCTCAGCCGTTACGGCTTCGGCTCCATGGATCAGGTCTTTGCCAGTCCCTTGAAACGGTGCATACAGACAGCCGGAATTTTATTTCCCGGTCAGGAGCCCCTCTTGATTCCGGAGCTGGCAGAGTGTGATTTCGGAGAATTTGAAAATAAGAATTATCAGGAGCTCAGTGACAACCCGGATTATCAGAAGTGGATTGACAGCGGCGGAACCATTGGCTTTCCGGGAGGAGAGAATATGAGAGAATTTCAGCAGCGGTGCCTGGCTGGGATGGAGCAGGTGACGGCTCTTGCCTGTGAGAACCAATGGGAGGAGATCGCCATGGTGGTGCATGGCGGGACCATTATGAGCATTTTGGGAGCCTATGGCTTCCCAAAGCAGGATTATTTTGATTGGCATGTGAACAATGGAGAGGGCGATCGCCTGCGCTTCTCGCCGGAGGCCTTTCTCAGAGGCAGCCGTCAGCTGGTGG
>CAVLCU010000059.1:0-1947 GCA_963661545.1 Lachnospiraceae bacterium
CATATGATTCAAGGACCAAGATCCATCAGGCGAGGCGCAAGCCGAGCCGGAACTGGTTTTTATAGGTTCATTAAGTCTGGCCAATTCATTCATGAAAGCGTTTGAAGTTTGAAACAACAATCATCAGCAAGGATGACCCTGTGTATGCAGTTTTGAAGGTATATCCTTCCTATCAACGGTGACTAGCAATAGTCACTTTTGTGCTATTTATATTTTCATAGGGGATTGGTCAAATGGTATGACAGGAGTCTCCAAAACTCTTAGCGGGAGTTCGATTCTCTCATCCCCTGTAAAAAAAGCCCTTCAATCGAGGGCTTTTTTTCGTCACCTGCAAGATCCTCTGCGGCAGCCTGCTAAAACGTACATGCGCGGAAATAACTGGGCTGATGGAAGGTTCTTTTACCGATTCCTATGCCATTTTTGGCTCCAGTCTTTGGTTCTTCTGCTATAAATCTGTCTACAAAATGTTTCAATAATGCTGCTCCTGTAGGTGTGCATATCTCGCCGTCGATCTCCCCGTTTTCATACGGGATATCCTTTAGAATATGGGCTGTCGCAGGCGCCGGAACAGGTAGGATTCCGTGTGCACATTTTACGGTGCCATTTCCTACATGGACTTTGGATGCGGCGATTTCCGATGGGGCAAGTTCTTCCAGCAGCTGACATACTGCTGCCACGTCCGCAATTGCATCCAGTGCACCAACCTCATGGAAATGTACTTCACTGACTGGACACTTATGTGCGAGAGATTCTGCATCTGCAATGATCTTATAGGTCTCCAGGATGTCCCTTTTGACCTGATCAGATACCTTCATTTTAGCAACAATCTGATGAATATGCTCCATAGTCATAGGGTGGTGATGAGATTCCTGCGTATGGGGATGATTCTCTTCCCGATGATTCCCTTTCGGATGATTCTCTTCCCGATGATCCACTGCTTCCGGATGATGCTCTGCCGGATGATCCGCTTCCAGGAGTTCTTCTTCCGTGTCCCCCTGTATCTGGACTGTCATGGCATTGCCCTCAAGTCCGTATTTGACTTTCCTTTCCAGCCTATATTCCACCTGGGGAATTCCCATGTGATTTAATTTTCGCAGCATGGCACCCTTATCCGGAACCAGTTCCATCAAGGCCGCACCTATCATATCTCCGGCTGCACCTCTGTCACACTGAAAATATAATTTACACATCCTTGGACCTCCTATCGTCTGTGATTGATCATTCCTGCGAGGCAGCCCGCGCCGAATCCATTATCAATATTTACGGTAGCTACCCCATTTGCACAGGAATTTAACATGGACAGCAAGGCTGCAAGGCCATGAAAAGAGGCTCCGTAGCCTACACTGGTCGGGACTGCAATAACCGGACAGTCTGCAAGGCCTGCGATGACACTTGCCAGGGCACCTTCCATTCCTGCAATGGCAATGATGACATTTGCACTCATAATATCATCCAGATGTGCCAGTGTCCTGTGAATTCCGGCAACTCCTATATCATAAAGTCTCTGTACCTTGTTTCCCATGGCTTCTGCCGTCCAGGCGGCTTCTTCTGCCACCGGAATATCACTGGTTCCCCCTGTCACGATAAGAATCCTTCCCCTTCCATCTGCTTCCGGCATCTGGCCGATCATACCGATTCTGGATGCTTCCTCGTATCTTAAGGGATATTTTTCTCTTATTCTTTCCGCTGCTTCTTTAGACAAACGGGTAATCAGAATATTTCTCTGACCTGTATCCTGCATGGATTTTATAATTCCCAGCATTTGATCTGCCGTCTTTCCCGCCCCGTAGATCACCTCTGCATTTCCCTGCCGGATCTCCCTGTGATGATCTATTTTCGCATATCCGATATCTTCAAAGGGTTTTTTCTTTAATTTCAGAGTTGCCTCTTCTACGGACATTTTTCCTTCTTTTACTGCCCTCAGTATGTCTTCTGTCTGCATAAGAT
>CAVLCU010000059.1:1957-4772 GCA_963661545.1 Lachnospiraceae bacterium
GATCTACCTCTTTTTGCAAAAGGGGCACAGTTGCCAATCAACCATGCCCCCTTCGCTCTTATGGGATTCTATCAAAAATGAGTAATGTCTTATCTTACATTTCTTTCATAATAGCTGCCGCAAGCCTTCCTACTGCAGTAGCATGAGCCTTGCATCCTGGAATACCGGCTGTTACATAAGCTGCTTTTTCAGCTTCCCCTGCAAGTTCCTTGGGATCTCCCTGTTCCATTGCACATGCAACTGCAACAGGAATGACAGCATTGAGAATGTTACAGCCAGACAGAGACAGGTCATCCATAACAGCTGCACCAAGGGGAACTGCCCATGCAAGATCTTGGCACTCACCCTGGCATACCTTGGGAATGATATCATGTACAAATCCAGGCATCACTGCCTTCTGATCATTCATAGTAACGGTTACATCTGCATAAGCATCAAAGGACCAGTATTTCTGCACCAGTTTCACCGTACGTCTTGCTGCACTGTGAAGATGATCCACTTTCACCGTAACCTTTGCTCCTGTCATGGCGCTGAAGAGAAGACCGGCCCTGTCTTCTACGGTTTTCAGTCTCTTGTCGTCCAGTGCTTTTACAATCTCCCCAACTGTTTTTCCCTCCAGAATTGCCTGATAGGCAGCATCGGCTTTCTCATAGATAAGCTTAGTAATTCCGGGAGTGGTAGCGTTTACCATAAGACTTGTAACGGGTCCTCGGTGTACTTCGTCCGCTTTTCTTGCAATCAGATTCAGACTTACTACAGAGGATTCCGGATTCAGAGAATTGGCTGTTCTTTCTTCTACCAGAGCCTTTCCAATCTGATCCGGATTGGCATCTTCTTCCAGAAGTGCCTTCATTACTGCTATGGCATAGGCACATTGATGTCCCAAAGGTGCATTCACAGGGCAGGCGGAAAATCCACCTGAGAAGGGTTCCTTGAAGCAGGCAAGGATTTCTTCCAGCGCCATCATACCGATCACAGCCGGTCCGCCGATATCTTTCAAAATCAGTGCCACATCGCCGATCAGCTGAGCAGCATCGAATTCCTGATCGGTAATATGCATGTGAAGGGTTTCCGGAAGTCCAGCAGCTTTGACAGCAGCTTTTCCCACCAGACGGACAGAGGTGGTACGGCCGTATTTTCCCTCGCCTTCCGGAACCTCTGCATCCGGATGGATAATCTCAAGAATTGCTGCCGAACCAAGAAGAGCCGCAAAGAAGGGATTGGGACGGATTCCTGCACCGGCCATTGCCTCCATCATAGCCTGAACTCCAATCTGGGCTCCTTTTTCTGCCATAACAGGCCAGATAATGTCTTCCCCCAGGGTGCTGTGTCCATACAGAGGGCCGCCACCTACGTTCTCCGGAATGTTGCGTCCGCTGATGGGGGACAATTCCCCTTTCATCATAGCTTCGTTGATGGCCAGAACAGCAGGAAAAGCGGAAATCTTGCTGTTCATTTTTGCTGTGGGAATCGCACTTACACCACATCTGTCTACGCCGGCCAGCATACGGCAGGTAGCACCAAGTTTTCTATTGCCTGCAGGAATACCAACCTGAGCAGCACTTCCTGCAAGATACATCATTACGGCAACAATCATTGCAGCGTTAGCCCCGTCAGCACCGGAATCCTTTGCCGACTTGATTGCCTTTTTTAAGATGGTTTCTACCGGAAGATGGCGTACATCTGCAAATTGAATGGATACTGATCCACCCCCTGTCAGCTCTTCTACAATGGTATTTGCCACAGAATGTACGGCAATATTGACCATACCATGTCCCCCTGCCAGAGCTTCGATCCTGTCATTTGTCAGGTGAGACGGATTAGCTGCTGCCGCGGTCTGCGCTGCTGTTAAAACCTTACATTTGTCCATTCCTTCACTCCTCCTTGGATTGTGATTTCACTTTTATTTTCATAAAAAAGATTCGCAATATAGTTAGTTAGATAGCGGAGCGGCACTTTCAGCCCCTCTTTTTCCTCCAGTAATTCTTTCAGCTGCACACAGTTTTCATATTCGGGACGGGCATTGGCTTCATCCTCGTTGATAACCTTGCCCTGTACCTGAAACTCATATTCTCCCCTCTGTGTTTTTATCTTTATGTTCCGGGTAATGATGGATACATTGGTATGTCTGTGGCAGGTATGGATGCGATGCCAGCCGGAAGAGCCACAGTCTCTGACGATGATTTCCTCCAAAGCCTCTGCATGCTGCTCCTTTGCATCAATGAAAATCATGTAGGACGGTCGATTTTTCTTGGTGATAGCACTTACGATCTGTACATTTTTGGCTCCGGCTTCATAAAAACGATCAATGATCTCTCCCAGCATTTCCCCATTTAAATGATCCACCTGTACCAGAAGGAGCATTCCTTCTTTTGAATATAAAATTGTCTTCACCCTCCAGTCTGCTGCTGTAACCCATCTTAGTGTTACATGTGAATGGATTCACTCCAGTCATCCTCGCTGTAACAGAAATCATTGCTTTCCCCTTCGCACATCCTTCCATCCAGTGCACATCCATGACCTGCACAGGATGCACACATTGCTTCTTCCTCTTCCTCAGGCAAGGGATCCGTCATCAGAACGCTTCCCTTCCATTTTAAGGGCGCCCACCAGTTTCTTGTCTCACGCTGATCTTCCGGGATATCTTTTCTTCTTTTTTTAACGAAAAAATCCCTCGTATCTTCTGTAGTGACAATGGTTTCCATGTCTTTGGCGAAGGTTTTGCCGGTGTACTCGTAGGTACGCAGAATTACTTCCCCAAACTCATAATAATATTGCTTTCTGATGCCGCATTGCCAGAGAATCTGTGCGATCT
>CAVLCU010000059.1:4782-13622 GCA_963661545.1 Lachnospiraceae bacterium
CGTTATAGGATTAAGTATAAAATCTAATTTGTTTTTCTCAAGATACTAGTCGTTTAATTATCTACTCATAAATTTATTAGTAGGTACCAGGATGCTCATGTTTTTCATAGTGACTTGAAAAAGTGCATATTTCTGTTTATATTAAAAGTGAAGGTCCATGATTTTAAGCAAGGGGAGTTGAATGATATGTATAAAGCGAAATTAGCAAAAGATATCCGCTGTCCACTGGAATATGGTCTGGATGTCTTTGGCGGCAAATGGAAATCCCGCATTATCTGTGTTCTTGCCAGTCAGAAGTGTCTGCGCTACAGTTCTCTGCGCAAAGAAATGTGCAATATTACAGATGCGGTTCTTGCTTCCACCTTAAGAGAACTGATCCATGATGGAATCATTGAGCGGAAACAATACGATGAGATTCCGCCACGTGTAGAATATTCCCTCACAGAAAAAGGACTTTCCGTAGTTCCTATCCTTCAAAGCATCTGCCAGTGGGCAGGACTCTACTACAAAAAAGCAAACGAAAACACCCTGGCTCAGTGCCAGAAATGCGACTATCATTCGTAGTGGTGGCGGCGTCAGCCGCCATGGACGTTTGCTGAAAAAAGGTTTGGGTGTCAAAACACCCAAACCTTTTTTGCAAAAGAATCTGTAGTTCCAGTGAGATGCTTTAATCCAGCCGGATATCCTCCAGCTCCCGAGGCGGAAGCTTTCGAGTAGAGGTATCTACGAACTTCTTCAGGGCGGAGGCGGCCTCTTTGTAGGAGGCTATGGTTCCTGCGCCTGCCATGCAGCCCCCGGGACAACCCATGCCCTCGATCATACATTTTTTGATCTTCCCGGCCTTTGCCAGGGTAAGGATTTTCTTGCAGTCCGCCAGGCCTTCTGCATGCTCAATATGGACCGGGATCTCCGGATAATATTCCTTCAGGCAGCGCTCGATGGCCTGGGCAACACCGCCGGCTACCGCGTAGCCTCGTCCGGCAGCTGTAGCATCGTGGAAGGAGGAGTCCCCCTGGAAGGCTTCCAGATCGATTCCCTTGGCATCGAACATGCCGGCTAATTCTTCAAAGGTGATCACAAAATCCACATCGCTTCGCACGGTTGTCAGTGAGGCCTCCAGCTTTTTAGAGGCACAGGGACCGATAAAGACAATCTTTGCCTGGGGATGTTCTTTTTTGATGCTCCGGGCTGTGGCCACCATGGGGGTCAGCTCCTGGGAGACACTGTCGATGAGGGTGGGAAATTGCTTGCGAGCCAGCATGGACCAGGAAGGGCAGCAGGAGGTAAGCAGGAAGGGAAGCTCTTCCGTGGCTACCTTTTGTGCATAATGGTGGGCTTCGGCAATGGCACCGATATCGGCTCCCAGGGCCACCTCATAGACCTCGGAAAAGCCGAGAGCCAGCAGGGCAGCTTTGAACTTTCTGGGGGTCACAGAAGGACCAAATTGGCCGATAAAGGCAGGAGCCACCTCCGCGATAATCTCCTTACCCGTTTTCAGGGCATGGGTCAGCTGGAAGATCTGAGATTTGTCAGCAATGGCTCCGAAGGGACAGCTTACCATACACATACCGCAGGAAACACATTTTTCCGGGTTGATAGCTGCCCGTCCCTGGCTGTCGCTTTCGATGGCATTTACCCCGCAGGCCTTGGCACAAGGCCGTTCCTTGTGAGCAATGGCATCATAGGGACAGACTGCCTTGCATTTGCTGCAATGGATGCATTTCTCCTGGTCTATCTGAGAATGACCGCCTACCATAGAGACGGCCCCCTTAGGGCAGACCAGGGTACAGGGATGGGCCAGACAGTTACGGCACATATTGGTCACTTCGTACTCATTGGGAACGCAGGCATCGCAGGCTGAGGGAATGACCTGCATCAGGGGCGGCTCGTAGTATTTCTCATCAATATTGCTGGTCTCGATACCCGCTGTGATATGAACTGCCCTGTTCTCAGGACGCAGGGACATGCCCATGGCCAGCCGGACTCGTTCGCTGACTACGGCTCTCTCCCGGTAGATGCTTTCCCGGTAAATGGCTCGTTCCTGCACGATGGAGTAGGGAATCGCCTCAATATCAGAGGTTAAGGTCTCGTCTGTTGAGGAGAAGCCTACCTGGGCGACAGCGGCAAATACTTTTCGTCGGATTTTCTTGATGGATGTATCCAGTCCTCTCATGTTTTTCTCCCGTTCTACTCTTTCTACACAATATGGTACGACATCTATACGCTGTCATTCTACCTGACTTATCCCGTCCAAACAAGCCGCAGAAGGGATGTTTATGAGAAAAAACATGGATTACCGTGGGAAGAGCCGGGTCAGATCCAAGGGCTGTCGGATCGTGTAATCCGGCGTGTCTACCTGCCCGAATCCATAGGAGGCAAATACGAAGGGGATCCCTGCCTCCCGGCATGCCTGGAAGTCTCCCTGGGTATCTCCCACATAGATAGGAGCCTGAAGATGGTTTTGGTCCATGATGGTTCGAATGTTGGCAGCCTTGGCCTGGCCGGTGTCTCCGGGACAGAGATGACCGGAGAAATACTTGCCCAGCCCGGTGACTTCCAGAAAACATTCGATGTAACCGGCCTGGCAGTTGCTGACGATATAGAGAGGATAGGAAGCAGATAAGACTTTCAGGGTATCCTCCAGCCCCTCATAGGGCTGGGGAGGATTTCGTCGGAGAGCCTCCTCCTCCGCCTGGTAGCATTGGTCCAGAAGCTGGGCCAGACGCTCTTGTGAGCAGTTGGGAAAGAGAATTCTGCCGATTTCGGATAAAAGCTTGCCGAAGAGCTTCTTGAGCTCCGGACCGGTGATGACCCGGCAGACATCCGGCTCTCCCTGCAGGAGATGGGTCCAGGCCTGGGCTACCGTGTCTGTGCAGTCCCATAGGGTGCCGTCTACATCAAAAATGATACTGTCTATCATGAGTTTCCCCTTTGCATATGAAATAAAGTCCAAGCGGCAGCTGCAAAAGCATGCCGGTGTGGAAACAGCTTGTTTTGCCCTCATTTTATATAGAAATTCTTAAGATTACAATATTTATTTTGCTTTTTCCGGTGGTTTGTGGCATGATATAGAAGGATCATTGTCGAAAGAAATGCAGGGAGTATCCATGTTAGAGAATATCATCGAACCATTGACGCAGTGGTATCGCAGGAATAGACGCTCTTTGCCCTGGCGTGAAGAGAAGAATCCCTATTATATATGGGTGTCGGAGATTATGCTCCAGCAGACCCGAGTGGAAGCGGTCAAGCCTTATTTCAAGAGGTTTATTTCAGTACTTCCGGATGTGAATGCCCTGGCTGTCTGCCCGGAGGATCAGCTTCTGAAGCTATGGGAGGGACTGGGATATTATAATCGGGTACGTAACATGCAAAAGGCAGCCTGCAGGATCCGGGAAGAATATGGGGGGATCTTTCCTTCCGAATATGATCAGCTGAAGAGGCTGTCAGGCATTGGCAGCTATACAGCGGGAGCGATTGCCTCCATCGCCTTTGACCAGCCGGTTCCTGCCGTGGATGGCAATGTATTGCGGGTATTGGCAAGGCTGCAAAGGGATGAAAGAGACATGAGCAGCCAGACCGTTAAGACCAGGGTAGAGCAGGAGCTTTTGCCCCTTATGCCCAGGGAAGATCCCGGGGAGTTTAACCAGGCCTTGATGGAGCTGGGGGCTTTGATCTGCCTTCCCCATGGCAGTCCTCAATGTGCGAACTGCCCCTTGCAGAACCTGTGTCAGGCTCATCGCATAGGGGCAGAGATGGACTTTCCCAGGAAGAAGGCTCCCAAAGGGAGACGGCTGGAGGACCATACCATTTTGCTGATTCAGGATGGCAGTCGTCTTGTCTTCCGCAAGAGACCCTCCAGGGGGCTGCTGGCCGGTCTTTATGAATTTCCCAACCTTTCCGGTCATCTGGACAGGCAGGCAGTCCTGGACTGGGTAGAGGAGGCAGGCTTTTTGCCTTTGCATATTCAGCCCTTGGGAGAGGCTAAACATATTTTCAGCCATGTGGAATGGCACATGATCGGCTATGCCATTCGAGTGGCTTCCATGGAAGGGGACAAGAGGGGCAATCTGATTCTGGCAGACAAGGAGGGGGCCAGGGAGCGTTATCCTGTACCCTCGGCATACCGTGCATATGCCGGATATATGAACCTGAATCTGGGGTTAGAAAGGGAAAAATCATGAAATTATTATCGGTAGCAGTACCCTGTTATAACTCGGAGGCCTATATGCGAAAGTGCATTGATTCGCTTCTGGTGGGCGGGGAGGATGTGGAGATTCTCATAGTAGATGACGGATCCGTCAAGGATCGTACGCCGCAGATTGCGGACGAATATGCCAAGAAGTATCCCACCATCGTTCGGGCCATTCACCAGGAGAATAAGGGGCACGGGGGAGCAGTGAATACCGGTATCGCCAATGCCACCGGCCTGTATTTCAAGGTGGTGGATAGCGACGATTGGGTAGAGAAGGAGGCCTACAAGAAGGTTTTGGCGGCTCTGGATTCTATCACCCGGGGACCGGAGACAGTGGATGCGGTCTTCAGCAATTATGTCTACGAAAAAGAAGGAGCCAGGAAGAAAAGGGTAATGCGCTATGTCAATAATTTCCCCCAGGAGAAGGTCTTCCGCTGGGAGGATGTGAAGCGCTTAGGTCCCAGTCATTATGTGCTGATGCATTCCATTATTTATCGCACGGAGCTTCTGCGGGAATCCGGTCTGCAGCTGCCGGAGCATACCTTCTACGTGGATAATCTCTATGCTTTTATCCCCTTTCCCCTGGTTAGAACCATGTATTATCTGAATGTGAACCTCTACCGCTATTATATCGGACGGGCAGACCAATCGGTCAACGAGAAGGTGATGATCGGCCGTCTGGATCAGCAGCTGCGGGTCAACAATGAAATGATTGAATATATCGGCAAACAGAGGAGTCTGAGAGGACATTTGCGGGAATTTATGATCCATTCCCTGGGTATCATTATGACAGTTTCTTCTATTATGCTGATTCGATCCGGCAGCGAGGAGAGTCTGGAGAAGAAGAAGGAGCTTTGGATGCATCTGAAGCGAGAGGATCCGGCTGTTTATTTCCGAATTCGCTGGGGGATCACAGGAGCGGCTATGAACCTTCCGGGGAAGGGCGGACGCAAGCTGTCGGAATATGGTTACAAATTGGCACAGAAGGTCTATGGATTTAATTGATGATCAGGTTGGTTTGGGTATGAAAATGCCGGAACCTGTTCTTTGAAGGAGGCAGATAAGAGAAGATGGAGATTGATTTAGAGCATTTGCGTAAGCCCTGCCCTGACGGCAGGGCGCATGAAGTATCTGTAAAAGGAATATGGGTGGAATCCGGAGCCCTGGGGCGTCTGTATCACATGCTGACGGAAGGGGAACTCCGGGAATTTACCATGCCCATCATCGTCTGGGATGACAATGTCTGTGAAACAGAGGAAGAGAGGATGGAAGATCTGCTGGGGATATGCCAGGAGATCTGCCTGTCTGCCGGGGAACTCCGAGCGGATTTTCGGGGTCTGGAGATCCTGGAGGAGACCATTCCCGAGGAGGCGGATTTGCTGTTGGCAGTAGGTGGGGGAACCATCCAGGAACTGTGCCGCTATGTATCCTTCCAGAGGAGGATCCCCTATGTGGCGGTTCCTACGGCAGCCAGCGGCAACCATCTCTTGTCCTCGGTGGCGCTTTTGACTCGGGAGGGAGCTCCTTGGCCGGCCCAGACCCAGATGCCGGAATATGTAGTTGCAGATACAGATATTTTCGCAAAGGCTCCTTATCGGCTGACCGCTGCAGGAATCTCTGCCCTGATGGGGGAATATCTGCATTTGGCAGACTGGAAGCTTGCCTATCCTGCGCAGAACAGGGAAATGTGCGAGGAGCTCTATGAATTGGAGTATAAGGCGATCCGGGAGGTGACCAGACATCTGGATGATATCCGGGACCAGGAGGAGGATAGCTGTCAGCGGTTGATGTATGCCCTTTTACTGGCCAGTCTTTTTGCGGAGGTCTCCGGGAGAAGTGTGAGGGCCTATTGGGAGAAGCTCCCTCTTTGCTTCTATGAGTCCTTTTATGGGGAGCAGATAGGTATGGCTGCCCTCCTGGCGGAGAAAAAATACCGGGAGGCAGGAAGACAATCCAGAATGACCAGGTTGGAGGAAGCTTTAGAAGATATTCCCCCCACAGAGAGACTGGAGGAAATGCTGCAGGAGGGGGGCTGCCGCATGGACAGAAGACAGATGGAGGAGGAGGGAGAAGCCCTATTATCCTACTTTTGGGAGAGCCCTTTGAGTTTTAGGCAGACCCTGCCATAAGGCTTCCGCCATCTTGCCATCTTGTGCCAATGGGAAGTTGGCCAACCTCTTGGAGAAAGAGAAAGGAGAAGAAGGATGCGTGTGGGTATCGGATATGATGTACATCGATTGACAGAAGGCAGAAAGCTGATTCTGGGCGGTGTGGAGATTCCTCATGAGAGGGGACTCTTGGGACATTCTGACGCAGATGTTCTGGTACATGCCATTATGGATGCCCTCCTGGGAGCAGCAGCTTTGAAAGATATCGGTTATCATTTTCCGGATTCCGACCCTGCTTACCAGGGAATCTCCAGTCTCAGGCTTCTGGAGAGGGTGCGAGACCTGGTGGAGGGCAAGCTCTATCTGATTGACAATATTGACGCCACAATTATCGCCCAGGCTCCCAAGCTTCGCCCCTATCTGGATCAGATGGCGGACAATATTGCAGGAGTTCTGAAACTGGAAGCAGACCAGGTCAATATCAAGGCTACTACCGAGGAGGGACTGGGATTTACGGGAAGCCGGGAGGGCATATCGGCTTCAGCAATCTGTTCCCTGCGGCCGGCTCTGGAGGAGCTGTCAGGGGATCGGATGTGGAAGCCCTCCGGGCATGGATGCGGTGCTTGTGAAGGAGCTTGTCCTGCCCACAGGAGGGGAGACCAAGAGAGGAGAAGAAAGGAATATGAAACTTTATAATACATTGACCAAGAGGAAAGAGGAATTTGTCCCCATTCAAGAGGGAAAGGTAGGAATCTATGTCTGCGGACCTACGGTCTATAACTTGATCCATATTGGCAATGCCCGTCCTATGATTGTCTTTGATACGGCTCGCCGTTATCTGGAATATAAGGGATATGAAGTGAATTACGTGTCGAATTTTACGGACGTAGATGACAAGATCATTGCCAAGGCCCTGGAAGAGGGGGTGACAGCGGAGGAGATTTCTTCCCGTTATATTCAGGAATGCCAGAAGGATATGGCAGCCATGAATGTACGTCCGGCCACTACCCATCCCCAGGCCACCAGGGAGATCCAGGGAATGATTGACATGATTCAGACCTTGATCGACAAGGGATATGCCTATGATGTGGAGGGTACGGTCTATTTTCGGACCAGAAAATTCCAGGAATATGGGAAGTTATCCCATAAGAATTTGGACGACCTAAGATCCGGCAGTCGGTCCCTGCTGGTGACCGGCCAGGATCAGAAGGAGGATCCCCTGGATTTTGTCCTGTGGAAGCCTAAGAAGGAGGGAGAGCCTTTCTGGGAGGCTCCCTGGAGCCAGGGACGGCCCGGCTGGCATATTGAGTGCTCGGAGATGGCCAAAAAATACCTGGGAGAGGAGATTGATATCCATGCAGGCGGGGAGGACTTGATCTTTCCCCATCACGAGAATGAGATCGCCCAGAGTGAATGCTGCAATGGAAAGCCCTTTGCCCGTTATTGGCTCCACAATGCCTTCTTAAATATTGACAATCGCAAGATGAGCAAATCCCTGGGAAATTTCTTCACGGTAAGGGAGATCGGGGAACAGTATGACCTCCAGGTTCTCCGCTTTTTCATGCTGTCCGCCCATTACCGCAGTCCTTTGAACTTTAGCCGGGAGATTATGGATTCCTCCAAGAATGCCCTGGATCGAATTGTGACGGCAGCGGATACCCTAAAGGAGCTGGCTGCTGCAGCCCAAAGGATGGACCTGGGGGAAGAGGAGAAGGAGAAGCTGGAGGCGGCTCGGGTTTACAGAGCTAAGTTTGAGGAGGCTATGGAGGATGACCTCAATACCGCAGATGCCATCGCTGCCATCTTTGAACTGGTGAAATATGCCAACACGGAAGCCGGGGAAGACAGCTCCAGAGCCTTCGACGAGAAACTGCGGGAGGAACTTGTGGGACTTTGCCATATCCTGGGACTGGTCGCAGAGAAAAAGGAAGAAAATCTGGACGCTGAGATAGAGGCCATGATCGCAGAGAGACAGGCGGCCCGAAAGGCCAGGGATTTTGCCCGGGCGGATGCGATTCGCGATCAGCTTCTGGCTAAGGGTATCCTTCTGGAGGATACAAGAGAAGGGGTAAAATGGAAGAGAGCATGAGGGAGCTGGCGGAGGTTTTCCGGCTTCCGCCCCAGGATGTGAAGCAATATTCGCCCTTGACCCTGGCTTATATCGGGGACGCCATCTATGAGCTGGTGATACGAACCATTCTGGTGCGCCGGGGCAATACCCAGGTGAATAAGCTTCACAAGCATGCTTCCGGCCTGGTGAAGGCGGAGAAACAGTCAGAGATGATTGGCCTTCTGGAGGCAGAGTTTACCCAGGAAGAGCTTCACATATACAGGCGGGGCAGGAATGCCAAGTCCAATACCTCTGCCAAGAATGCCAGTATTGTAGCCTATCGCAGGGCTACCGGCTTTGAGGCCGTGATGGGTTACCTCTATCTGAAAGGGAATTATAGTCGGATGTTGGAACTGATCCGGAAGGGCCTGGAAATATAAAGCCCTTCCCCCACCGACATGCGAGCATGTCGTGGGCTCAGGCTTTTGAC
>CAVLCU010000059.1:13676-15212 GCA_963661545.1 Lachnospiraceae bacterium
GTGGGCTCAGGCTTTTGACACTGTAACCAATATTGTCGCCGTCACCGTGGAGGAAAGGAATATCAGAAGGAACAGGAGAGGCAATGAGGGAAGAATATACGGATAAGCCGGATAAGCCGGATCAGTTGGAGGGACGCAATGCAATTCTGGAGGCCTATCGGGCCGGTCGTGCGGTGGACAAGCTTTATGTCCGCCAGGGAACGCCGGATGGTCCCATTCAAACCATTCTGCGGGAGGCGAAGAAACAGGAAACCCTTGTCAGCTTCGTGAAGAAGGAACGCCTGGATCAAATGTCGGTTACCGGGAAACATCAGGGGGTGATTGCCCAGGTGGCAGCTTATTCTTATGCCACGGTAGAGGATATGCTGCAGAATGCCAGGGACAAGGGGGAGGATCCCTTTCTCCTTCTGCTGGACGGAATTGAAGATCCCCATAATCTGGGAGCCATGATCCGGACCGCCAATCTGGCAGGAGCCCATGGAGTTGTCATTGCCAGACATAGGGCAGTGGGACTTACCGCGGTGGTGGCCAAAGCCTCTGCGGGAGCCTTGCATTATACTCCGGTGGCCAAGGTGGCCAACCTGGGGCAGACCATCGACCGGTTGAAAAAGGAAGGAATGTGGTTTGTCTGCGCAGATATGGGAGGAACCCGGATGTATGACCTGAATCTGAAGGGGCCCATAGGATTGGTGGTAGGGAAGGAAGGGGAGGGCGTCAGCCGTCTGGTCAGGGAGAAGTGTGACTTTGTCGCTTCCATTCCCATGAAGGGGAATATCGATTCTCTGAATGCTTCTGTGGCAGCCGGAGTCCTGGCCTATGAAATTGTCAGACAAAGGGGATGAAAGAGGAAAAATGACAAAATACGATGCCTATTCCGATGAGGAGCTGATTCAAAGGCTGCGCCAGGGAGAGACGGAGATTGCAGAATATCTGCTGGTGAAATATAAGCCCCTGGTGAGAAAAAAAGCCAGAGCCCTCTACCTGGCGGGAGGAGATCAGGAGGATCTGCTCCAGGAGGGTATGCTGGGTTTGTATAAGGCCCTTCGCAGATACCAGCCGGAGAAGGAGGCTGGATTTCACACCTATGCAGGCCTTTGTATTTCCCGCCAGATGTATTCCGCTATCCTGTCCGCCCAGAGAAAAAAGCATGGGCCCTTGAATCAATCCCTTTCTCTCAATGAACTGGAGGAAAACCAGGAGGAGTATCACCTGGGAGTTGTACAAAGTCCCGAGACGATCTTCCTGGAGCAGGAAGCCACGGAGTCTCTCTTTCATCGGATCCAGACCATCTTAAGCCCTTATGAAAACAAGGTACTGGACCTCTACCTGGGTGGTCAGGATTATCTGCAAATTGCGGAAAAATTAAAGAAACCGGCTAAGTCGATTGACAATGCCCTGCAAAGGATTCGCTCCAAGGTAAACAGGGTTCTGGAGGGGTAGATTTTGGAAAATAGCCGGATTTTTGCTTGACTATTTTCTGAAAAGTGTTAAACTAAGACATATGGAAGCATAGCTCAGCCGGGATGAGCGTTCGCC
>CAVLCU010000060.1:0-10805 GCA_963661545.1 Lachnospiraceae bacterium
GATATGCTCCCTGGCCTGGGTCAGCACCTGAACGGTGACATCATCCGGAATCAGATTGCGCTCGATCAACTCCCGAAGGAACTCATATTCTGTTTCGGATGCCGCCGGAAAGCCTACCTCAATCTCCTTAAAGCCGATCTCCACCAAGAGCTTAAAGAAATCCAGCTTCTGTTCCAGGCTCATGGGAATTACCAAGGCCTGATTCCCATCCCTCAGATCCACGCTGCACCAGATGGGGGCTTGATCCACATATTCCTTCTGCACCCAATCGGTATTACCCGCTGGCGGCATGTAATACTGTCTGGTATACTTCCTGTAATTCATCATAATGCTATTTCCTCCCTGTTTTTTATTTGCATGTGTGCCGAGTCAGGTAAAAATGGTTCTATGAAAGCCAGCTGCTCCGCACTGACGTGCTCCCTCAGCCCGGCTGCTTGTCGGGGCTTTCAAAATAAAATGCCCTCCGTCTCTGAGGATGAATCAGAGACGAAGGACATAGCTATCTGTTCCTACGCGGTACCACTCTTCTTTTGCGGATGCTTCCGCACACTCAGCGGATACGGATCCTGGGAATCCTGCCATTCTGTCTTAGAAGGTTTCTAAAGACCAGACATGGAACCTGGAATCTTATATCCTCTCCCCTCTAACGGTGGGAATCCGTCTGCATCTACTATTCTTCCGGGAATCTCTTCGAGAATCGTTTCTGAACCATCTCTTCTCTAAGAATTCCGTCTGACGTCTGACTCTTCCCGGGGAATTTCGGACAGCTGCTCCGAGGGCAGTTCCACCTGTTCCTTCTGCCCTTTTTCACCTGCCAAGGGCTCTCTGGATTCCGGAAACAAATGTACTCATCCTCTTCAACGCTTTTGACCCTCTTACCATATCATCTCGATGGGGAATTGTCAAGCATGGCTTTGGTGCCAAAGCACAGATATCGACGGCTCCAGACCAATTATGCTGCCAATGCTGTACCAGCCGCCATGGACCTTTACTTTTGCACAATGTTGACAATCTTGGCCGGAACATAGATTTCCTTTACGATGGTTCCGGTCAGGCGGTCTGCAATGGCCTCTTTCCCCTTGGCGATGGCCTCTTCCTTGCTGATGTCTCTGGCTACGGTAATGACAGCTCTTGTCTTGCCGTTGATCTGAACCGGGATCTCCACCTGGTCGTCTATCATAGCCTTCTCATCATGCTCCGGCCATTTCTCGTGGAAGATCGTCTCTGTATGGCCATATTGCTGCCAGATTTCCTCTGCCACATGGGGCACAAAGGGTGCCAGCAGCAGGGTAAAGGCTTCGATGGTCTCCCGGTCGATCCCCCCGGTCTTCTTGGCCAGTTCAATCAGCTTGTTATTGTATTCCATGAAGGCGGAAATAACCGTATTCAGGCTGAAGCTTTCCAGTCTTTGGGTCACATCGTGGATCAGGCGGTGGCGCAGCTTCACCATCTCCGGGGTGGCCTCCACGGCGGCCTCCTTGCTGTCCAAAGCCAGATTCCAGAACCGGCGGATAAAGCGGTTGACTCCATCGATTCCTCTGTCATCCCATTCGGCATCCAGCTCCGGCGGTCCTACAAACAGCTCGTACATACGCAGGGAATCACAGCCGTAATCCCTCACCAGCTCATCCGGAGAAACCACATTTCCCTTGGACTTGCTCATCTTGATGCCATTCTTGCCGGTGATCATCCCCTGGTTAAAGAGCTTCTGGAAGGGCTCGTCAAAATCAATGACACCGATATCATGCAGGAACTTGGTATAGAATCTGGAATAAAGCAAATGCAGCACCGCATGCTCCACCCCGCCAATATACATATCCACCGGCAGGTACTTGTCTGCCTTATCCCGAGATACCAGCTCCTGATCATTCTTGCTGTCTACATAACGCAGGAAATACCAGGAGGAACCGGCCCACTGGGGCATGGTATTGGTTTCCCGCCTGGCAGCTGCACCGCAGACCGGGCACTTACAATTGACCCATTCCTCAATCGCAGCCAGGGGGGACTCCCCGGTACCGGTGGGCTGATAGCTCTCCACCTCCGGCAGGCGAAGGGGCAGGTCTTCCTCCGGAACCGGCACATTGCCGCAATGGGGGCAATGAATGATGGGAATGGGCTCCCCCCAATAACGCTGGCGGGAAAATACCCAATCTCGCAGCTTATAATTCACTGTCTTCTTGCCCAGGCCTCTGGCCTCGATCATCAGGGGGGCTTCCTTCTTCAGGACAGAGGATTCCATCCCATTCCATTCCCCGGAATTGATCATGGTTCCCGACGCCTCCGTATAGGCCTGGGTCATATTCTCTATCTCTTTCCCGTCCTTGGCGATGACCTGGACGATGGGAAGACCAAACTTCTTGGCAAATTCAAAATCCCGGTCGTCATGAGCCGGCACACACATGATAGCGCCGGTACCGTAATCTGCCAGCACATAATCCGACAGCCAGATGGGTACCTTCTCCTGATTCAGTGGATTGATGGCATAGCTTCCGGTGAAGACACCGGTTTTCTCCTTAGCCTGCATACGGTCTACATTGGACTTCATGGAAGCATCGTAAATGTACTGGTCTACCGCCTCCTGCTTGTCCGGAGCAGCCAGCTCTTTGGCCAGGCTATGCTCAGGAGACAGAACCATAAAGGTGGCTCCGTAGAGAGTATCCGGCCTGGTGGTATAAACCTTGATCTTTTCCTCCCTGCCCTCGATGGCAAAATCCACCTCTGCCCCGTAGGACTTGCCGATCCAGTCCGTCTGCATCTTCTTGACCTTGTCCGGCCAATCCAGCTTGTCCAGATCATTCAGGAGACGATCTGCATAGTTGGTAATCCGCAGCATCCATTGCCGCAGATTCTTCTTGGTTACCTCAGCGCCGCAACGCTCGCAGCGGCCATTGACCACCTCTTCGTTGGCCAGTCCGGTCTTGCAGGAGGGACACCAATTGATGGGAAACTCCTTCTCATAGGCCAGCCCCTTCTTGAACATCTGCACGAAAATCCACTGCGTCCATTTATAAAAGGCGGGATCTGTGGTATTGACCTCCATATCCCAGTCATAGATTGCCGCGATATCGTTGATCTGACGCTTGATATTGGCTACATTCTCCGCTGTGGACTTAGCCGGATGTACCCCCATCTTGATGGCATAATTCTCCGCCGGCAGACCAAAGGCATCCCAACCCATGGGATGGATAACATAATAGCCCTGCATCAGCTTATAACGGCTCCATACATCGGAGATGACATAACCCCGCCAATGCCCTACATGAAGGCCATTGCCGGAGGGATAAGGGAACATATCCAGACAATAATACTTGGGTCTGCTCCCATCGTTGACATTAATCGGTTTCTTCTCCCAGTTCTCACGCCACTTTTTTTCAATCGCTTTGTGATTAAACGGTACTGACATCTTTACTTCCTCCTCCGGGTTGCTCTTTCAAAAGCCTGCAAAATCAGGCATAATCTCACAGAAAACATTATATTTTCAGCCTCTTGAAATGTCAAGGAAAAAGTCCCCCCTCCCAACTTCAGGGAAAAGGCTCAATCGACCATATACACATCGATGTAGATTTCTATCCATCTCTCCTCCGGATCCAGATTCTCCCCCACATCCCCTTCCCTGACAATCCCATACAGAAGCTTTCCGGCATCCATGAGATGATACAAAACCTCATTCTTGATTCGCGGAATATAGCCAAGCTTCTGATGATGGGCATTCTTCACAAGAATGGCTCTGGGATCCACCGGATTATCCGGCTCCAGCACCAGCCTTACCCGATCTCCTACCTGCAGGCCTGCAGCCAGAGCATGAATGCCTTCCGCATGCATGGCGCCATTGATCATCGTACGCATCAATAAAATGTCCCTGGTAAAAGGCCTGGGAACCTCCATACCCTTTTGCTCCAGAACACGCAGGGTCATAAGATCCCCGGAAACATGAGACAACTCATCCTTCTTATTCTCCACTGTTTTCCCTCCAACAAGCCTCCTTGCTGCCCGCCCTTGTGCCCCCCAAGAAGGAAGACCGGGAGCTGTCCTCATTCAGGTCCCGCTTTGGTTCTTTCTGCGCAATTCTTCTATTTCCTGGTATACTCCCTCCAGGATCGCCGTAAGACGTTTGATCTCTTTTTCAGATTGGTGAATCCGTTGGGACAATGCTTCCTGTAGGATTCTCAGCTCCTTTGGATGATCCAGCAGATCCTTCTGGTTGTAGGGAAATTCTGACCTGATCTTCCCTATCTCAGCCCGAAGAGAGCTAAGGCGGGCCGCCAGCCTTTCCTTCAGGAGGAGAAGCTCCTCATAGGTGCATTCCCTATCTGTTTCTGCCGCATCCGCATGTTCGAAAATCTCTTGGCAGATGTCCTGCAGAGTTCCTATATCCCCTTTTTCATAGGCTTCCGTCGCCTTTCGGAACAAGTCCTTCTCCCGCTCCGTTGCATTCGGATTGACATCCGGATGAAGCTTTTTGATAATCTTTCGATACAAGTCTCTGGCGGTAGGCTGTTCTGGGGGTCTGTCCTGATGTTCCGGGCTTTGGGAATCTTTCTGGCTGTAACTTTCCTGCCACCTTTGCTCGTATGCCCGGCGCTGGTATTCCCGTTCCTCCTGCTGTCTTTTGGCTTCCTCTGCCTCCTCAAACTGCCGGTTTATTTTTTCATGAAAATCCTGATACTCCTGGTGGATCTGTTCCTCTACCGCCTCCCAGATGACAGTCTTCTCCCTGTTCAGCGCAGCCTGGGCAATCTCTATCCTCCGCTTGATTTCCAGAATCATAATTTCCAGAGAATGGATGCGGTTCTGGTAATCACCAATCTCCCTGGCATACCTGGCCGCCAGCTCCGGGCAAACATAATAGACCAGCTCATCCCTTTCCTGGGTCAATGCTGCCACAAGGGCCTGCAGCCTTTGAATTTCTTCTTTGATCTGATGATATGCATCTGATAACACAATCTCTTCCATGGAAAAACCTGCTTTCATCCGTGGTGGAGACGGCCTCAGCCGCCATGAACCTTTGCTTTCAGCATACCATATCCCCCCACACAAATCAAATAGGTGACAGTTCTTTGATTCCGGTGTAAGATAAGGCATAGAAAAAAGGAGGTTCCCTATGTGTGGAAATCATGATGTAATGGCTGAGGAAGCCAGAGAGAAGCTGCTTACCCTTGATCAGGAGGATCTGATCCGTAAATATCATCTGGAGGCAGATGACAAGAATCTATATCTGCGGGTTTTTCACAAGCCCTATCAGATTGACCGGCAAACAGGTCATATCCGGGGCAGAGACTGCGCTGTCCCTGCCCCCCACAATATTGCTATGGCAATCTATGATATGCTGTGCTACTCGGAGGATCGAAAGGAACTTCCTCCCTTATCCGGCAGCTGGGTCACTCTTTCTCAGCTGGGAGGCCTGGTCGGCGCCGGACATGCAAAGAAGCTTCATGCGCCTGAGGCACTCAAGCCCTTTTATGACAAGGTTCCGGAGCTGAATCAGATTTGCCGGGATTTGGGAGGGGAAGAACAAAGGGGCGGCGATGTCAGCTACCGGATTCCTGTCTTTGACTTCTTCCCCCTATGGTTCCAATATTGGGATGCCGACGATGAATTCCCTGCCAATATCCAATTTTTGTGGGATAAGAATTCTCTGTATTACCTGCACTTTGAGATTCTTTATCATCTCACCCTATATCTGGAAGACTACCTTGCGGATGCGGTAAAGGGCTGATTCACTGGCCCTTTTTCCTACCGGATAAAGCTGGTTACCTGGGCTGCTTCCTTCTCCGGCAAGCCATATTTCTCCTTGCCCAGGGCAATGCTCCTCATCAGGAAGGTCATATTTCTGGCCAGGGTGCGCATGATCTGCTTGCCCTCGGCATCCTCCTCCGCCTGTCCAGGCGTGCTGCCGTGAATGCTGTTCCAATATTGGCTGGAGGCTATAGGCATGCCTGATATGGTGAAATATTTGTTCAATTCATCAAAGGTAGCAGAGCATCCGCCTCGCCGGGCACAAGCCACGCTGGCCCCCACCTTCATCGTCTTGTCAAAACCTGTGCTGAAAAAAAGCCGGTCCAGACAGGCGATCAAGGTGGCATTGGCGGAAGCATAATAGACCGGAGAGGCTACTACCAGGCCATCCGCCTCCTTGAATTTCTCGGCAATAGCATTTACCGGATCCTGGTCAAAGACGCATTTTCCCCCTTTTTCTCCCCGGCAGGAAAAGCAGGAGATACAGCCCCGGATGGCCTCCTTGCCAAGGGAGACAATCTCACAGGCAATCCCCTCTTTGTCAAAAATCTCCTTCATCTCTCGAAGGGCAACCCCTGTATTGCCCTGGTCTCCATGGGGACTTCCGTTAAGCATTAATACCTTCATAGTATCCTCCTTTGACTGTCTGAGCAGTCGCCTTTTGAACAAAAAAACGATCCTACCCCCTCATTATAAGCCAGGAAACCCATTCGAACAAGGCGGTTCAACCTCATTCTTGCATTTTCCCTGAATTTTGCTATAATACCTGATACCAAGCACAGGTTTGTGCTTTTTGACACAGAAAGCATTGTGGGAGGACATCAATGTGAATAAAAAAGAAATCGCGGAAATACGCAAACTTCTGACCAAGGACAATTGCCGCCTGGATCGGATCTGTGGCTGCTATATAGACGGGCACAAGGAGAAAAAGATGGAGATGCGAGAGGCTTTTCTCTCCCTTCCGGAGGAGGAAATGTTCAAATATCTGGATATTTTCAAGAAGGCTCTCTCCGGAACTCTGGGGAAGAATCTTTTTAACCTGGACTTTCCCCTGGAGGCGGAACTGACCGACGGATGCCAGAAGTCCCTTCTCTTGCTCCGGGACTGTGAGCTGAAAGAGGATGCCCTGCTGGAGGCCTTTTATGAGAAATTCCTGGCTACCTATCTGTACCCGGAGAACTATCTGATCCTGCTGGCTCATGGCAGTTATGATATTCCCGCCCGGGGCAGTGACCGGCTGGAGCTGGAGGACGCTTCGGAATATGTCTATCAGTTTATTCTTTGCTGCGTCTGTCCGGTCAATCTGTCCAAGCCAGGGCTTTGCTATGATGCGGACAACAATACCTTTGTCGATAAATTGCAGGACTGGATGGTACAGATGCCGGATCTGGCCTTTCTCTTTCCTGCCTTCAACGACCGGAATACCGACCTGCACAGCAGTCTCTACTATTCCAAAAATGCGGATCTGCTCCATCCGGAGATCCCGGAGGGAATCCTGGGCTGCCCCCTTCCCTGTCCGGCTAAGGAGCAGAAATTGACCTTCAATGCCATGGTGGAGGAAACCTTCGGCGGAGAATGTGACTTTGAGGTTGCCCGCACAATTCATGAGAATCTGCAAGACCTGCTCAGGGAGAAAAAGGATGAGACGGAGCCTCTCGCCCTGGATAAGCAGGATGTCCACCGCATCTTGGAGGACTGCGGAGCCAATCCGGAACAGCTGGAGCATTTTGAAGAGGAATATGACCAGCAAGCGGGTCAGGAGGCCAGCCTCATGGCCAACAATCTGACCAGCAGCCGGATCTTCGAGGTCAAGACGCCGGATATCACCATTCATGTCAATCCACAGCGAACCGATCTGTTGGAAACCCAAGTCATTCAAGGTCAGGAATGTCTGGTCATTCCTCTGACCGACCAGGTAGAAGTCAACGGCATCCGCATCCGTTCCACTCCCAAAAGTCAATAAAGAAAAGACCCCCGCCACCACATCCATCCGGATCCCGTGACAGGGGTCTTTCCTTTAACTCTCTTTGATCAAGAACAGAGCAGTATAGGTCACCGTATTGGTTCCATAGTAGTATTTCATGTCATTGTCCTGACAAACCTTGCTGACCAGCAGCCCGTAACCCTCCATGGCTGAGACCGCCTTTTCCGGAAAGCGGCAGGGTTGATCCGGGTAGGTGCATTGCTTGCAAATATCGCAGCCGGCGCCGCACAGAGCCAGGACATCCGCATAAATCCCCCGAAGCTCCTTCAGGAAGGCGTGGCAATGCTCTCTTTGCTGCTTCTCTCCTTCCATCATTCCCTCATAATCCATCGTATCTTCCAGCTCAGCCGTAGTTTGTACCAGAATGCCCCAGTCATATTGCTGCATCCGCTCCCCGCACTCCTCTATGGTTCCGCAGCCCGGAGGACAGGTCCAGGTCTTGTTGTAGGCATGGCATTTATCCACCGCACACATATCCCTCACCTCGATCATAGGCTTCAAGGTCTCGATCTCTGCCATCCCTGCATGGGAAAATCCCAATTTCAATGCATCCTCCACCAGGTTTTCTTTCTCAAATGACATACCAAAATCCTCCTAATTCCGCTTGCTTTGTTTTTTTCCATCTCGGCTCTTTCTCCCTTCCCCTATTGGGGAAAGAGAGGAAGCAGCAGCTCTGCCAATCTTCGGTTGGCGCCATCATTCAGCCTGCAGGCCTGATCCAGACCGGAATCGGCCAGGTTGTTAGCAGGTTCTCCGCAGATATCTGCTCCCAAAATCCGATTTCCCCGACAAATTACCTCCAGCCATTTTACCAGGATATTCAGAGCCATCTTCCCCTGATCCCAATTGACCGGAACCTGATCCGGATCCAGCACATCCTTATCAATGGATAGATAAAAAGGATAAGGGGAGGGAGAAAGGGGCAGCGCCTGTCCCGTCCCTGCAGGATCCTTCCCAGCCGCCTCTTCCCCTATCGTCTGCAGTCGGCTCCTATATTCCGGCGGAATCTGTTCTATCTGTTCCCGGCCGGCTCCAATCAGCCATACATGCCGAAGAAGAGGGATCTCCTGCAGGGATTCCAGGAGCCAATTGCCGCAGGAGGTGAGGGGAAGCAATGCCGCTGGCTGCATGTCGCTGTGTCGGTCAAATACCACCAAATCAAAGGGCTCCTGGATCCTTTCCAGCCAAAATTTGGTCAGATAATGATAATTTCCCGAATCCAGGAAATGCAGATCCCCCAGCCTTTTCCTGCCGATCTCCCTGCGAATCTCCTCCGCCGCTTCCCGGGTGCAATAGCCATCCCTTCCCTCCAACTGCTGAAAGGAGATCCAGTCCTTTGGGTGGCTGCAGATCCAGGGCTCCCTGGCGTAGATACCGGTAAAATCCATGACAGTCATATGCCTACTCATCTCCCCCGGCAGGACTGCCCATCTTCTTTTGGATCTCCTCGCTGAACTTTCTTTTCTCATTCTCCTTCTGGATCCAGTTCACGATCACATCATAACTCTCCGGCTGATGGGGGTAGGTACAGCCCGAGCAATCCTTGATGATATGCTGCTTGTCCTTGCTCCAGATAAAGCTGGGCTTTCCCGGACACTTATCCCGGAGATAAAAGGGACAATAACAAAAAAGGCAGCTAAAATCCTCCAGCCCCTCATGACAGGGATAATACTCACAATCTTTGTTGGCAAAAAAACGATAGGAATTCTTCATATAGACTCTCTTTCTGATCTAAGCCAGACCTATCTGCAAGGTTCTCTATTAGAATAACATAAAATTCCCGGATTTGAAAGACAAAGGATAGGCAAATTGTACAAAATAGGATATAATAAGAGGAAAACAAACGAAGAGGAGGCACATTCTATGGATGAAGTTTTAAAATTCCTAAAGGACAACCCCACCTATTATCTGGCCACCATGGAGGGGGACCAGCCCCGGGTACGGCCCTTCGGAACCATCGCCTTGTTCGAAGGCAGGCTTTACTTCCAGACCGGACATGTGAAATCTGTCTACCAGCAGCTGATAGCCAATCCTAAGATTGAGATCTGCGGATTTGCCAACGGTCAATGGCTGCGCATCGCAGCTACCGCTGTCCGGGATGATCGAAGGGAAGCCCGAGCCGCGGTATTGGAAGATTATCCCAGCCTTCAGGCTATGTACTCTCCCGATGACGGCAATTGCGAGGTATTTTATCTCCAGGACGCCACCGCAACCTTCTCCTCCTTCACGGCGGAGCCCAGAACTATCCGGTTTTGACCGGCAGACGAAGGAGGGGCTTTCCTGCCCTTCCTCCTGTCTGGGCAGCCCTAGGATATTTTTTTCAAAAAGGGTATTCCCAAACTCCATTCTTTGTGTTATAATCATCTGCGTTGAGACATTTGCGGGGCATTAGCGCAGCTGGGAGCGCGCCACAATGGCATTGTGGAGGCCGTGGGTTCGAATCCCATATGCTCCAGGAAGACACACAGCGGTCGGTTTCTCAAGAATAAGAAAAGACCACATCCTGACTACCTTGGGATGTGGTCTTTTCTTGTCCTTAAGGATCCAGGCAGAAGAAGGGGAATTTCTCCTGAATCTTGTCCCACAGGATCTCTTTCTCCCTCTCGGTCAATTCTCCCCCCGCGTTTTGTTCCAGGCACTTGTCCATATTTGCATGAAAGGATTCCAGCATGTCTGTGTGTTTTCCTGCGAATTCCGAATAGAGCCGATCACATTCCAACCGAATCATCTCCCGGATACAAAGCTCGAATCCCCTCTGACTCATAGGTTCTTTTCCGCTATATAGAGCAACCGCCTCCTGGCTGGCTTCTTTTAGAAACTTCTTATATTCTGACATTTCTTTTCTCCTTGTTTTATCTTCACACAGATTATACCATTGATATTTTTTCCGGGCAAGTATACAATATAGGACAGTGAAAGAAAGCAGAAAGGAATCATGATACCTATGAAAAGCGCACAGGATTTGAAAATTCTCTTGCAATCCATTGACCATAAAAGCTATCCGGCTTACAAGTCCACCCAGGGAATCTACCGTTTTCCCGGCTACCTGCTGTCTATCGATCATGTCCAGGGGGATCCCTTTGCT
>CAVLCU010000060.1:10815-15130 GCA_963661545.1 Lachnospiraceae bacterium
GCCCCGCGAAGAAGGCTGCCCTGGCCGACCATCTGATCCGCCTCTTTGCGGCTGAGATTGACCGCTATAACTTCAAAGCCAAGGGCAGCGGCAAGAGCGGTCTCATGGCGGTAAGCCGCTGCGGTCAGGAGGTACTGGAGCGTTCTGCCTGTTCCATTCAGCCGGAGGATGGCTCTGTGATTCTCCGCATGCAGGTAGGATTTCCTGCAGTAGGCCGAACCATCCATGCAGGGGAGCTGATTCGTATTTTCTATGAATTTCTTCCCGGCTGCGTCAGCGCCAGCCTCTTCTACAAGAATCTGGATTCTAAGAAATGCCAGGCGGTTCGCTGCCTGTGTGAGGACCAGGAATACATCCGCAGCCAGCTAAAAGACCAGGGTCTGGTGGCTTTTGTGGCCAATGGAGCGATTCTGCCCCGTCTGTCGGGAGTATCGGAGCGTCCCATGCGGCAGGCAGTTCCCTTTTCCTCACCCCAGTCTCTGGAAATAGAGCTTACCCTTCCCCACCGGGGGAATATCCGGGGCATGGGACTGAAGAAGGGCATTACCCTCATTGTGGGAGGTGGCTTTCACGGAAAGTCCACCCTTTTGAAGGCTTTGGAACGAGGAGTCTACAATCATATTGCCGGAGACGGTCGAGAATATGTCATTACCGATGCCTCCGCTGTCAAGCTTCGCTCCGAGGATTCCCGCAGCATTCGCCAGGCGGATATTTCCCTCTTCATCAACCATCTGCCGGGAGGGCGGGATACCAGACATTTTTCCACGGAGGATGCCTCCGGCAGCACCTCCCAGGCCGCCAATGTGGTAGAAGGAATAGAAGCAGGCAGTTCCCTCTTCCTCATTGATGAAGATACCTCCGCCACGAACTTCATGATTCGGGATGAACTCATGCAAAGTGTGGTATCGGACCGGGAGGAGCCCATCACTCCCTTCATCAGCCAGGTGAATTCCCTCTATGAAAAGGCTGGCATTTCCTCCATTATTGTGGCCGGAAGCTCTGGCTCCTATTTTCATAATGCCGACCTGGTCATCCAAATGAAGGAATATCGCCCCTATGACATCACCTCCAAAGCCAAGGAAAAAGCTGCCCGGTTCGGTGGGGCTGTATCCCCAGCAGAAGGTTTTGTATTGCCTGCCTTTCACCGCTGCCCCCGGTCTCCCCTCGAATGGAAGAAGGAGGATCGGATGAAGCTGAAGGTTCTGGGAAAAGAGGCCTTCCAAATCAATCGTTCCACCACAGACCTGCGCTACCTGGAACAGCTGGCAGACTCGGAACAGATCTCCGCCTTGGCCTATCTCCTGGTCTACGCCTCCAAGCATTGGATGGATGGCCGCCGTACTCTGACCCAGGTGGTGGATCTGCTGGAGGAAATGCTGGATAAAAAAGGATTGGCTTCCCTGGCCATAGGATCCTATCTTTCCTCAGACCTGGCTCGTCCCCGCCGCCAGGAGATCTTCGCCTGCTTCGACCGATGCCGGGAGCTGCAATTCTCCTGACTGCTTCCCGGACCCTAATAGAGGCGAGAGACCGCAGGAGCAGCACCATGCTGCTGTCTGCGGCCTCTCGTCTGACTTTTCGATTGGGGAGGCGGCGCCGGCCGCCATGGGGCTTACAGGGACTCTTCCTTCAACTCCTGCAGCAGCTGTGCCACAGTTTTATGCAGGAGAGGATGGCGCAGCCATGGGGCAATCTGGTTCAGGGGGCCCAGAACAAACTCTCTTTTGGCCATCTCTCTATGGGGTATGGTAAGATCCTCGCTGTCCAGAATCAGATCATCATAGAGGAGAATATCCAGATCCAGGGTTCTGGGACCCCAATGAATCTTCCTCTCCCGTTTGGCCTCCTGCTCGATGCGATGCAGCTCTTCCAGCAGTTCTGCAGGAGTCAGCAAGGTGTCCAATTCCAGACAGGCATTGAGAAAATCATCCTGTTCCAGATACCCATAGGGGGCTGTGGTAATAAAATCCGATACCCTGGTTACCCGACAGCCTTCTGTCTTTTCCAGTTCTTCCACCCCAAAGTGGAGATAAGCATCCTTGTCCCCCATGTTGGAGCCCAGAGCAATATAAGCCCTGTGCCAGCCTCTTTCAATCTCCACAGATACCGTCTTCAGAGGAAGATGCACCGGAGCCCAGGGCTTCTGTATCTCCAGACAGACCTTACGTAGCCTGGGAATCTCCCACAACATCTTAAAGGCCAGCTGCTCCGCTACACTTTCCAGCAGCTTGTAGGTTCTCTCTTCCAGGAATTCCCGTATCAGCTGGCTTACTTCTCCATAATGGATAGAGGCTGTCAGATCATCCATCCGTCCTGCCTGCCTGGTATCGGTATATAAAACTGCCGAAACCACAAACTTCTGTCCCAGAGCATTCTCCTCCGGAAACACCCCGTGATTCGCGAATACTTCCAATTCCTGAATCTTAATCTTGTCCATCCTGCACCCTCCGCACAGACCGAGTATCCAACTCCCCCCAATCTCCAGGTTTTTATTGACTGAGAATCGCTCTGGTCATCTGAATCGCTCTCTTGTTCTCCTTCACATCGTGTACCCGAACAAAGGAACAGCCCTGCTGGACACCGAATACCGTGGTCACCAGGGTTCCCTCCAGGCGCTGGTCTGAGGGAAGATCCAGGGTGAGTCCTATCACCGACTTGCGGGAGGTCCCCAGGAGTACCGGATATCCCAGCTTACAGACCTCCTCCAGATGGTGAATCGTCTCCAGATTCTTCTCATAGGTCTTGCCAAAGCCCACGCCTGGATCCAATATAATCTTATCCTCTGCCACCCCTGCCTTGCGAGCCAGGCGCAGACACTCTCTCAGATCCTCCACCAGCTCCCTGCGAAAATCCAGATATTCCGCCTTTTCCCGGTTATGCATCAGGCAGCAGGCCACACCACTGGAGGCCACAAGAGCTGCCATATTGGGATCTGCCCGGAAGCCCCAGATGTCATTGATCAGGCTGGCTCCGGCAGAAATCGCAGCTGCTGCCACTTTACTCTTATAAGTATCCACGGAAAGGGGAATGTCAAAGCGGGCCTGCAAGGCCTCAATTACCGGCGCTACCCGCTGGATCTCCTCCTCATCAGAAATGCGGGTATAGCCAGGGCGGGTAGATTCTCCTCCTACATCGATCAGATCCGCGCCATCACGGATCATTTCCTCCGCATGACGAAGAGCCTGATCCATCCGATGAAACCTTCCTCCGTCCGAAAAAGAGTCCGGCGTCACATTCAAAATTCCCATGACATAGGTCTCATGTCTGGTGTCGAACTCTCGTTTCCCGATTCTCATGTTGCTGCTCCTCTCTGTCATGCCTTAATAGTTGATAAAAAGATTCTTCTTCTCCCTGGGCCAGTCACAGAGGGCCTCTGCCTGGCAGCTCATACAACTTCTGGACTGTTTGTCTGCCTTGTAGAGGTAGCCGGACAAACTCTTTTCTTCTCTGATCTCCGGATTCCTGTGATTCAAAATAGCTGCGAGAATCGCTTCTGTCTCTTCCCGGGAGAATCCGCATCTGGGCAAGATCTCCTCTGCCAGTCTTGCACTGGCCAAATGATGGGGGGTTCCCTCCAGATATTGCTCCGACCGGCCCATATCATGCAAAAAGGCGGTCGCATAGATACACTCCCGATCCAGTCCCCTGCCATCCTCCAGATTATAGATCCAGATCAGCCTGGCCACGTCCAGAAAATGCTCTGCACAATGGCCGCAGAAGATCCGATCTCGCTCCAGCTCCTGCAAGCTTTGATAAGCCGCCTGATATTGGGGATCCTGCCAGATTCGGTTCATGCGGTTCATGCAGTTCCTGTCCTTCATTCCTTCACCATCTGGAAAAAGGTCTGCTGCAGCTGGTAATCCTCCGCAAAGGCTCCTCTTACCATCATACTTACGGTCTTCGTTCCCGGCTTTTGGACGCCTCGCATGGTCATGCAAAGATGCTCTGCCTCCACCATAACCATCACACCCCTGGGATTCAGATATTGCTCCATCGCATCAGCGATCTGGCAGGTCATGTTCTCCTGGATCTGGGCTCGTCTGGCAAATACCTCCACAGCTCGGGCAAGCTTGCTTAAGCCTACCACCTTGCCATTGGGAATATAAGCCACATGTACCTTGCCATAGAAGGGCAATAAATGATGCTCACAGGTAGAATAAAAAGTAATATCCTTCTCCACCACCATGCGGTCATTCGAGGAATCAAATTGCTTCTGAAGATGGTCTCCCGGATTCTGGTCCAGTCCACCATAGATCTGGTGACACATTCTGGCTACTCTGGCCGGTGTCTCCCGCAGGCCTTCTCTGTCCACATC